>NZ_JBSFYC010000006.1:0-175612 GCF_053595675.1 Streptomyces sp. NPDC002446
GAGAGGAAGTACCAGGACTGCGAAGTCTCGGTGAAGGCCGCCGCGCCGGCGTCGGAGCGGTGGTCGCCGGAGGCGCGGTAGCTCGTGGCTCCGGCAACAGCACTGGAGACCCGCTCGGCGAGAACACTGCCCCTCCGGCCCGCCCCCTCCCGTTGTGGGTGGGAGAAACCTGGTGGGGGCGCGCCTAGGTGGTCGCCTGACGGTCGTCTTTCGGGGCCCGGGGGCTTCGCCCCCGGTTTCGGGAAGGGGCGGGACCGGGGCTGCCCTCCTGCCGCAACGGTGATCGGCCACGACGGCGAGGGTCCGGCAGCATTGACGACGGCAGAAGGATCCTTCCCACCACCCACGGGAGGGGGCGGACCGTAGGACGAAGTCTGGAGGGCCGCACCCGCAGCCGAAAACGCCCCGCGCAGCGGCAACAGCCCGCCGCAGGCGCAACGGCGAGAAAGCCAACAACGTCGGCCCAGGCAAAGCGCAGCGAAGCGGCGCTCAGGCCACCGAGCCGATCCGTCCCACCGGGCGGGCCCCGTCGTGGTGGATCGGTGTGTGGGCGCCGGTCAGCGGGGTGCCGGTGCCGCCGCGGCGGTTGGCGACGATCTCGGCGGCGATGGAGAGGGCGGTCTCCTCAGGGGTGCGCGCGCCGAGGTCGAGGCCGATGGGCGAGCGCAGGCGGTTGAGTTCGAGCTCGGTCAGGCCGACGTCGCGCAGGCGCTGCAGACGGTCCAGGTGGGTGCGGCGCGAGCCCATGGCGCCGACGTAGGCGACCGGGAGTTTGAGGGCGCGCTCCAGCAGCGGTACGTCGAACTTGGCGTCGTGGGTGAGGACACAGAGGACGGTGCGGGAGTCGAGGTCCTGGGAGTCCAGGTAGCGGTGGGGCCAGTCGACGACGATGTCGTCGGCGTCGGGGAAGCGGGTCCGGGTGGCGAAGACGGGCCGGGCATCGCAGACCGTGACGTGGTAGTTGAGGAACTTGCCGACCCTGACCAGCGCGGAGGCGAAGTCGATGGCGCCGAAGACGATCATGCGCGGCGGGGGGACGGAGGATTCGACGAGGAGGACGAGCGGCTGCCCGCAACGCGAGCCGTCCTCGCCGATCTCCATGGTCGTGGTGCGCCCGGCGTCGAGCAGGGCGCGGGTCTGCTCGACCGCGGTGCGGTCGAGCGCGGGGTGGCCGCCGAGGGTGCCGGTGTGGCTGCCGTCGGGGCGGACGAGCAGGGCGCGGCCGAGGAGCTCGGCCGGGCCCTCGATGACCCGGGTGACCGCCGCCGCCTCTCCCGATGCGGCAGCGGCCAGCCCGGCGGCGAGCGTGTCGGCAGTGCTGTCCACCAACTCCCCCGCGCCGCCGCTGTCGCCTGCGGGGCGCGGGACGCTCGTCCGTACCGGGTGGACGAGGATGTCGATGATGCCGCCGCAGGTCAGGCCGACGGCGAAGGCATCCTCGTCGCTGTACCCGAAGCGCTCCAGAACCGGCTCGCCGGTCCGCAGCGCCTCCTGGCACAGGTCGTAGACCGCGCCCTCCACACATCCTCCGGAGACCGACCCGATCGCCGTGCCGTCGGCGTCGACGGCGAGGGCGGCTCCGGGCTGCCGGGGCGCGCTGCCGTTGGTGGCCACCACGGTGGCCACCGCGAAGTCGCGTCCCTGCTCGACCCACCGGTTCAGCTCTTCGGCGATGTCCAGCATGTCGGTCTCCTTACGGATTACGGAAGGGTGGAAGGGCGGGTCAGTGGTGCACGCCCAGCCAGCTCTCGATCGGGTTGAGCGAGAAGTAGGCCAGGAACACCGCGGCGAGCACCCACATCAGCCAGCCGGGCTCGCGCCACTTGCCCTGTACGGCCTTGATCGCGACGTGGGCGATGACGCCGGCCGCGATGCCCGCGGTGATGGAGTACGTGAACGGCATCAGGACCGTCGTTAGGAACACCGGGATGGAGGTCGCCGGGTCGTCCCAGTTGATGTGCTTGGCGTTGGTCAGCATCATCGAGCCGATCACCACCAGGGCGGCGGCCGCGACCTGGGTGGGGATGACCTGCGCCAACGGGGTGAAGAAGAGGCACAGTGCGAAGCCCAGGCCGGTGATGACGCTGGCGAGGCCGGTGCGCGCGCCGTCGCCGACACCCGCGGTGGACTCGACGAACACGGTCTGTCCCGAGGCGCCGGTCAGACCGCCGACCATACCGCCGGCGCCGTCGATGGCCAGGGCCTTGTTCAGGCCCGGCATCTTGCCGTCCTTGTCGGCGAGGTCGGCCTGCTGGCCGATGCCGATGATGGTGCCCATGGCGTCGAAGAAGCCGGCCAGTACGAGGGTGAAGACGATGACGCCGACGGTGATGCCGCCGACGTCGCCCAGGCCGCTGAAGGAGACATGGCCCAGCAGTCCGAAGTCGGGGGTGGAGACGACGGAACCGGAGATCACCGGGGCGTTGCGGCCGCCCCAGTCCTTGACCGACAGCCCGGCGAACTGGTGGACGAGCGCAGCGAAGACCGTACCGCCGACGATGCCGATGAGGATCGCGCCGGGGACCTTGCGGACCTGCAGCAGGAAGATCAGCAGGACGGTGAAGGCGAAGCACAGGACGGGCCAGCCGGTGAGCATGTCGGCGGTGCCGAGCTGGATCGGCTTGGCGCCGGCGAGGCCGCCCGGACCGGGCATGGAGGTGACGAAGCCCGCCTGGACCAGGCCGATCAGGCAGACGAACAGGCCGATGCCCATGGTGATCGCGTGCTTGAGCGGCAACGGGATGGCGTTCATGATCAGTTCACGCAGGCCGGTGACGACCAGCAGCACGATCACGCCGCCGTAGATGATGCACATCGCCCAGGCGTTGTCCCAGGTCATCTGCGGGGCGACCTGGAACGACATCACCGCGGAGACGCTCAGGCCGGCGGCCAGCGCCAGGGGCACATTGCCCAGGAAGCCCATGACGATCGTGGTGACGGCGGCGGCGAGCGCGGTTGCCGTGGTCACCTGGGCGGCGCTGAGCGTGGCGCCGGTGATGTCCTTGGTCGTGGTCAGGATGACCGGGTTGAGGAGGACGATGTACGCCATCGCCATGAAGGTGGTGACGCCGCCACGCACCTCGCGGCCGACGGTGGATCCTCTGTCGGATATGTGGAAGTACCGGTCGAGCCAGGACCGGCCGGCGGGCTGACGCGAGCCGTCGCCCGCGTCTTCCGCCGTGGTCCTCGGCTCAGTGGACTGCTGGGTCATGGTGCCTTACTCCCAAGGTTCAAAGGGGCACTCGCGAGGGGGATGCGAGATTTGGGATGGATCTTCGGCTGCACGACCCGGGGGACGGCCCGAGACGAACGGGTGCTGACTGCGTGGGGAACAGCAGCGACTGCGTGGTGCGGGGTTGGGCTCCGGGCGGTACACGGAGGAGGACGGACAGGGACACCCCTGACGCACACCGCCCGGAGGCCGGGGTCCGGGGGATCGCCCCCGGACTGCTCTCTATGTGCCGGTGAGGTGCTCCGGTCGCACCGGCGTCTTGTTGAGCTCCAGCCCGGTCGCGTTCCGGATCGCCGCGAGGACGGCCGGAGTGGACGACAGAGTCGGGGCCTCGCCGATGCCGCGCAGCCCGTAGGGGGCGTGCTCGTCGGCGAGTTCGAGCACATCGACCGGGATGGTCGGGGTGTCGAGGATCGTGGGGATGAGGTAGTCCGTGAAGGAGGGGTTGCGCACCTTCGCGGTCTTGGGGTCGACGATGATCTCTTCCATGACCGCCACGCCCAGGCCCTGGGTGGTGCCGCCCTGGATCTGGCCGACGACGGACAGCGGGTTGAGCGCCTTGCCGACGTCCTGGGCGACGGCCAGCTCGATGACCTTGACCAGGCCGAGTTCGGTGTCCACCTCCACGACCGCGCGATGGGCCGCGAAGGAGTACTGGACGTGGCCGTTGCCCTGGCCGGTGACCAGGTCGAACGCCTCGGTGGGACGGTGCCGCCACTCGGCCTCGATCTCGACGGACTCGCCTTCGAGCACATCCACCAGGTCGGCGAGGACCTCACCGCCGTCGGTGACGACCTTGCCGCCTTCCAGGAGGAGTTCGGCGGTGGCCCACGCCGGGTGGTACGTGCCCAGCTTGCGGCGGCCGATCTCCAGGACCTTCTCGCGGACGAGCTCGCAGGAGTGCTTGACCGCGCCGCCGGTGACGTACGTCTGGCGGGAGGCCGAGGTGGAACCGGCGCTGCCCACCTGGGTGTCGGCGGGGTGGATCGTCACCTGTGTGACACCGAGCTCGGTGCGGGCGATCTGCGCGTGGACGGTGACGCCGCCCTGGCCGACCTCCGCCATCGCGGTGTGCACGGTGGCGACCGGCTCGCCGCCGATGACCTCCATGCGCACCTTGGCGGTGGAGTAGTCGTCGAAACCCTCGGAGAAGCCGACGTTCTTGATGCCGACCGCGTAGCCGACACCGCGTACGACGCCTTCGCCGTGGGTGGTGTTGGACAGGCCGCCGGGCAGCTGACGGACGTCGGCGCCCTCGCTGGACTCCCACTGGCGCTCCGGCGGCAGCGGGCGGGCCTTGATGCGGCGCAGGATCTCGGCGACCGGGGCCGGCGAGTCGACCGGCTGTCCGGTCGGCATGATCGTGCCCTGCTCCATGGCGTTGAGCTGGCGCAGCTCGACCGGGTCCATGCCCAACTTGGCCGCCAGCTTGTCCATCTGGGCCTCGTAGGCGAAGCACGCCTGGACCGCGCCGAAGCCGCGCATCGCGCCGCAGGGCGGGTTGTTGGTGTAGAGCGCGACGGCCTCGATCTCGACGTCGTCGATCACGTACGGACCCACCGACAGCGAGGCGGCGTTGCCGACCACGGCCGGGGAGGCGGAGGCGTAGGCACCGCCGTCCAGCACGATCCGGCACTTCATGTGCGTGAGCTTGCCGTCCTTGGTGGCGCCGTGCTCGTACCAGAGCTTCGCCGGGTGGCGGTGGACGTGCCCGAAGAAGGACTCGAAGCGGTTGTAGACGATCTTGACCGGCTTGTTCGTGCGCAGCGCGAGCAGGCAGGCGTGGATCTGCATCGACAGGTCCTCGCGGCCGCCGAAGGCGCCGCCGACGCCGGAGAGCGTCATCCGCACCTTCTCCTCGGGCAGACCGAGGACCGGGGCGATCTGGCGCAGGTCGGAGTGCAGCCACTGGGTGGCGATGTAGAGGTCCACCCCGCCGTCCTCGGCGGGCACCGCGAGGCCGGACTCCGGGCCGAGGAAGGCCTGGTCCTGCATGCCGAAGACGTACTCGCCGGAGACGATGACATCGGCCTTCTTGGCGGCCTCGTCGGCGTTGCCGCGGACGATCGGCTGGCGGTGGACGATGTTCGGGTGCGGGACGTGCCCGGCGTGGTGGTCGTCGCGGCCCTCGTGGAGCAGCGGCGCGCCGTCGGCGGTCGCGGAGGCCTCGTCGGTGACGACGGGCAGCTCCTTGTACTCGATCTTGATCTTGGCGGCCGCGCGCCGCGCGGTCTCCGGGTGGTCGGCGGCGACCAGGGCCACCGGCTCACCGTGGTGGCGGACCCTGCCGTGGGCGAGAACCGGGGTGTCCTGGATCTCCAGGCCGTAGTTCTTGATCGACGTGGGCAGGTCGTCGTAGGTCAGCACGGCGTAGACGCCGGACTGGGCGAGCGCCTCGGAGGTGTCGATGGAGACGATCTCGGCGTGCGCGACGGTGGAGCGCAGCGTGAAGCCCCACAGCATGTCCTCGTGCCACATGTCCGAGGAGTACGCGAACTCGCCGGTGACCTTCAGGGTGCCGTCGGGGCGCAGCGTCGACTCACCGATGCCGCCCTTGGTCTTGGACCCCTGGGTGAGGTTGGTGGGAGCACCGGTCGCCGGGGCGGTCGCGACACGTGGATTGACAGCCATGATCAGACCGCCTCCTCTTGACGGTCCTGGCGCGCGGCCGCGAGACGGACGGCGTCCAGGATCTTCTCGTAACCGGTGCAGCGGCACAGGTTGCCGGACAGCGCCTCGCGGATGTCCGCATCGGTCGGCTGCGGGTTGCGCTCCAGCATCTCGTCGGCAGCGACCAGCAGGCCGGGGGTGCAGAAGCCGCACTGGACGGCGCCGGCGTCGATGAACGCCTGCTGGATCGGGGAGAGTTCGGTGCCTTCGCCGGTCTGGGAGTCCAGGGGCTTGGCTTCCCACTGCTGGGCGTCCTGGAGCGACGTACCGGAGGAACCGCACGCTCCGGTCCCGCAACCCCCGTGCTCCGCACGCTGCTTGGCGTAGTCGGCCAGGCCCTCGACGGTGGTGACCTCGCGGCCCTCGACCTGGCCGGCGGCGACGAGGCAGGAGCACACCGGCACACCGTCCAGGCGGACCGTACAAGAACCGCACTCACCCTGCTCACAGGCGTTCTTCGAACCCGGCAGGCCCATCCGCTCGCGGAGGACGTACAGCAGGCTCTCGCCTTCCCAGACGTCGTCGGCCTCCTGCTGGCGGCCGTTGACGGTGAATGTCACGCGCACTGTGCGCTCCTCTCGTTGCCGCGGTAGGACTCCCAGGTCCAGCCGAGGGTGCGGCGCGCCATGATGCCGACGGCGTGCCTGCGGTACTTGGCGCTGCCGCGCACATCGTCGATCGGGTTGCAGGCTCCGGAGGCGAGCTGCGCGAACTGCTTGGCGACGGACGGCGGGATCGGGGCACCCGACTCCCAGAAGCCGCCCTCCTCCAGCGCCGCGGCGAGGAAGTCCTCGGCCTCCCGGGCCCGTACGGGGGTGGGTGCGGCGGAGCCGATGCCGGTCCGCACCGTGCGGGTCTCGGGGTGCAGCGCGATGCCGAACGCGCAGACCGCGATGACCATGGCGTTGCGGGTGCCGACCTTGGAGAACTGCTGCGGGCCGTCGGCCTTGGGCAGGTGCACCGCGCGGATCAGCTCGTCGGGCTCCATCGCGTTGCGCTTGACGCCGACGTAGAAGTCGTCGATCGGGATCATGCGGCGGCCGCGTACGGACTCGACCTCGATCTCGCAGCCGGCGGCGAGCAGCGCGGGGTGCGCGTCACCGGCCGGGGAGGCGGTGCCGAGGTTGCCGCCGACGCCGCCGCGGTTGCGGATCTGCGGGGAGGCGACGGTGTGCGACGCCAGGGCCAGGCCCGGGAGCTCCGCCCGCAGATTCTCCATGATCTTGGTGTAGGGAACGGAGGCACCCAGGCGTACGGTCTTCTCCCCCACCTCCCACTCGCTCAGGTCACCGATGCGGTTCAGGTCGAGCAGGTACTCGGGGCGGCGGTGGTCGAAGTTGATCTCGACCATCACGTCCGTGCCGCCCGCGATGGGCACAGCGGTGGGGTGCTCGGCCTTCGCGGCGAGCGCCTCCTCCCAGCTGGCGGGGCGAAGGAAGTCCATGGGTGGCCTCTTCTACGAAATCGGGACGTTCGCTACTCATGGTGAGGACGTTGGGGT
Source organism: Streptomyces sp. NPDC002446 (assembly GCF_053595675.1). Classification (NCBI taxonomy): domain Bacteria; kingdom Bacillati; phylum Actinomycetota; class Actinomycetes; order Kitasatosporales; family Streptomycetaceae; genus Streptomyces; species Streptomyces sp. NPDC002446. The sequence goes on from NZ_JBSFYC010000006.1 coordinate 7,404, forward strand.
CCCGTCGCCATGGAGCCGTTCATGTCTTGTTAACGCGGTTGGGCTTAGTGAACGCTCAGGGGACCCACCCGGTGCAGTCACCGAAACCATGAAGCGGTTGGCTGGCCAAGCCACCTGTCTTGTAGATTCGAACGAAAGACGAGGCTCTGAAACCTCGCGGCATTCCACCGGCAACACCAGACAGCAAAGAACGGCGGGCGAGGTCATGCGGCTCCGCGCACTCCTGGAAACCCACACCCTGGGCCTTCGGCTGCTCGGCGGCGAGGACGAACTGGACCGCACTGTACGCGGCGTGATGACCACGGACCTGCGCGATCCCAGCCGCTACCTCTCCGGAGGGGAGCTGGTGCTGACCGGCCTGGCCTGGCGCCGTGAGCCGGAGGACTCCGAGCGGTTCGTCCGCATCCTGGCCGCGGCCAACGTCGCCGGGCTCGCGGCGGGCGAGGCCGAGCTGGGCGCCATCCCGGACGATCTCGTGCAGGCCTGCGCCCGGCACCGGCTGCCGCTGTTCTCGGTCGAGGAGGCGGTCTCGTTCGCCTCCATCACCGAGCACGTCGTACGCCAGGTCTCCAGCGAGCGGGCCGGCGACCTGGCCGCCGTGGTGGACCGCCACCGCCGTCTGATGACCTCGGGCCCCGCCGGCGGCGGCCCGGAGGTGGTGCTGGACCTGCTGGGCTCCGACCTGGACCTGCGGGCCTGGGTGCTCTCCCCCACCGGCCGGCAGATCGCCGGATCCACGCTGGCGGACTCCGGACCCGAGCTGCCCGGCGAACTGGCCGCCCGGCTCGCAGGCGAGCATCTCGCCGCCGCCCGCACCGGGCGCCGCGGCCCGCACCGGGTCACCCTCGCCGGCGCCACCTACTCGCTCTTCCCGATCCGCTACGAGGGCCGTGACCTGCGCCAGACGCTGCTGAGCGACTGGCTGCTGGCCGTCGAGGCGGACGCCGGCGACTGGCCGGCCGAGCGCCTCGACCTGCTGCACGGCGTCACCCAGCTGATCGCCGTGGAACGCGACCGGCGCGACGCCGCCCGTACGGTCCGCCGGCGGCTCGCCCAGGAGGTGCTGGAGCTCGTCCAGACCGGCGCGGCACCCGCCGAGATCGCGGCCCGGCTGCGGGTGGCGGCCCCGGTGCTGCTGCCCGGCCTGGGCACCGCCCCGCACTGGCAGCTCGTGGTGGCCAGCGTCGAGTGGGAGGGCGGCGACGTCCCCGGCGGTCCGGTGGCACAGGCCCTGCTGGAGGAGATGCTGGTCGATCCGGGCACCTCCGGGCCGGAGCCGTCCGACCGGATCGCGGTGGCCCACACCGGCGACGAGGCGGTGGCACTGGTACCGCTGCCCGTCCCCGACGAGTCGGGGGACTCCTCGGCGGCCGGTCTGCGGGCCGAGCACCTGCTCTCCGTCGTCCGGGAGCCGCTGGGCCGCGGTCTGGACGGCGACGGCCGGCTGACGGTCGGGGTGAGCGCCTCGGTGCACTCCGCGGAGGGCCTGCGCGGCGCCCTGGAGGAGGCCCGGCACGCCCGCCGGGTCGCCGCCGCCCGCCCCGGACGGGTCTGCGCCGCCGGCCACGAGGAGCTGGCCTCGCACGTCCTGCTGCTGCCGTTCGTGCCGGACGACGTCCGCCGGGCCTTCACCGCCCGCCTCCTGGACCCGCTGCGCGACTACGACCGCAGGCACCGCGCCGAGCTGATCCCCACGCTGGAGGCGTTCCTGGACTGCGACGGCTCCTGGACCCGCTGCGCCACCCGTCTCCACCTGCACGTCAACACGCTCCGCTACCGGGTGGGCCGGATCGAGCAGCTCACCGGCCGCGATCTGTCCCGGCTGGAGGACAAGCTCGACTTCTTCCTCGCGCTGCGGATGAGCTGACGCCCGGCGGACCGTACGGGCGCGATCGCCCGTACGGGTGAAGGAGCGCTGCGGATCCCGTCACCGGGCGGCGGTGATCCGCCATTCGCGTTCATCCGATCGGGCGGATCACGTCAACGGCGCATACGGGGGCGCTGGACGCGGCGTTGCGCAGCGCGGCCGATCAGTGCTGCGCGGGCGGCCCCGACCGCCCCATGAGGGATTGTGAAATCATTCACCCACCCCCTTGGCCGCGCGACGGAATCCGTGCTGAGATTCGCCAACGGCTTCCAATTTCCAGCTCAATGGCGCGCTCGGGGAGGGCAACGTGGCGGATACCGCCATGCCAGGATCCGCGGAATCCACGGATCCGGCCAGTTCTGCGGATCCCGTATCAGCGGTGGTGCCGGGACCGGCACCCGTACCGGAAGTACCGACAGCCAGAACGGTCGAGGGGGACGATCCCCTCGACCGCGCCGTTTGGCGGCTGCGCTCCCGCGGCTGCTGGGACGACGCGGCCGCGCTCCTGGAACCGCACGCCGCCCGGGACGCCACCGCCGCACTGCGCCGCGCCGCGCTCCTGGTGGAGCGCTGCATGTTCACGGCCACCGGCTGGGCCGACGCCGAGGACGCGCTGCGCACCGCCGAGGCGATGGCCGGCGGTGACGACGAGCGGGGCGGCGCGGCCTGCGAGCGCGGCCACCTCGCCTACGCCGCCACGGTCCTGGGCGTACGGGACCGGGCCGACGAGGCCCGCTCGGCGCTGGGCCGGGCCGCAGCGCTGCTCGCCCCGGCCGCGGCCGGCCGCCCGCTGCTGGACTTCCGCCGCGGGCTGATGGCCGAGCACCTCGCCGACAGCCCGGACGCGGCCCGCGCCGCCTACCGCCGGGCGCACGCCGGCGCCACCGCGCAGGGCGACACCCTGCTGCTCTCCTTCACCTGGCGCCACCTGGCCGGACTCGCCCTGCGTGACGGCGAGCTGACCGAGGCCCGGCACGGCTTCGCCGAGTCGCTGCGGATCCGCGAGGAGCTGGGCTTCCTCGTCGGCACCGCCCCGGCCCTGGCGGCGCTGGCGGACGCGGCGCCGGAGGGCGACGCGGTCCGGTTGCGCGCCGAGGCCGCCCGGCTCTTCCGCCTCATGGGCGGCGTCCCCACCTGGCTCGCCGATCACCTGTCCACGGCGGCGGCCGCGACATAGGGCACCGGCGCTCGACCCCGACGACGGCCAACCACACGCGGTCCCCGAGTGGTTGGCCGTCTGCGTGCGGCTGGCGCCTGTCCGGTGGGTCAGGGCCGGACAGGCCCCAGCTCATGACCCCGTCAGCGGCTCGCCGTCAACCCCCCGTCATCGGCCATGCAAGGTCATACGGCGATTGGCCGGATATCGACGGTCCCTGCGGCGGATCGGCCGGGGCACGACGGTTGCCGCACCCTCCCGGCTTCGACGCGCCGAGCGAAGCGGGAGGTGGGACGATGAGCGAAGGCCCGGGGGCAGTACCGCCCTACTACGCCCCACAGGCCCCGAGAATGGCCGCAAGTCGCACTGCGACGCGACGGTGCGCACTGGATGCTGGTCCGGGACCAGCTGGACCCCTCCCCCTCACAGATCCTGTATGGAGGCGATCCATGACCGCAGGAGTGACCAAGACGACCGCCGGAACCGACTGGGGCAAGGCGGATTTCGAGGCGATCTACAACTGCCCTGATCCCCGTCGGTACTTCACCACACTGCAACCCCTGGACTACCAGATTCCGCACCACGGCCAGGCGGTGTTCCGCGCCGTGGCCGAGGCCCTGCAACGGCGCCGCAGCGACCGCCCCCCACTGAACGTCGTCGACCTGTGCTGCTCATACGGGGTCAACGCGGCGCTGCTCAACCACCGGCTGACCCTCGCCGATCTCTACAGCCGCTATACGAGGTACCGCCCCGATGTCCCGACGACCCGTCAACTCGCCGAAGCGGACCGCACGTTCTTCGCCACCCGGCGGCGCGCCGAAGCGGTGCGGGTGACCGGCCTCGACTCGGCCGAGCACGCGGTCGCCTACGCGCAGTCGGTCGGCCTGCTCGACCGCGGCTTCGCGGAGAACCTCGAACTGGGCGACCCGAGCCCGGCGCTGCGGCGGGCGCTGACCGACACCGATCTGATCACCGTCACCGGCGGCGTCGGCTACATCACCGAACGCACCTTCGGCCGGCTCATCGACTGTGTGTCCACGCCGCCCTGGGTCGCCGCCTTCGTCCTGCGCGAGGTGTCCTACCGGCCGGTCTCCGCGCTGCTGGCCCGCGCCGGCCTGGTGACGGAGAAGCTCACCACGCGTACGTTCCGCCAGCGGCGGTTCGCGGACGGCAATGAGCGGCGGGCGGCGTTCGAGGCGCTCGCCGGGCGCGGTCTGTCCGTCGCGGGCAAGGAAGCCGACGGCTTCTACCACGCCGATCTCTACCTGTCCCGGCCCGCCGCCGATGTGGCGGCGCTCCCCATGGCGGAGCTGCTGCCGGACTGACCCCCACCGGGCCGGTCCCCCTCGTGGCCACCCGTACGGGCCGTGCCGTACGGGTGGCTCCGTACGGGCGGGTCCGTACGGACGGTAGCGGTGCGGTGGGCTCAGTGCGTTGGCCTCAGTGCGGGTGGCGTGCCGCCGAGACGTGTTCGCGGGCGATCCGCTCGGCGACCGCGTACTCCTGCGCGATCAGGGCGTCGAGCAGCGCCGTGTGCTCGGAGGCGTCGGCCAGCAGGTCGGCCGTGCGCCGCCGGGCATCGGCGGGAGCCGACCAGTGGGCGCGCCGCAGCAGGTCGCCGGTGACCTCGGTGAGCCGGCGGTTGCCGGTGAGGGACATCACCGCGTGGTGGAAGGAGTGGTCGGCCTCGGCGTAGCCGGCCCGGTCCCCGCGGGCGGCGGCCGCCACCCCCGCCGCGGCGAGCGGCCGCAGCTCCTCCCAGCGCTCCGGGGGCAGCGCCCGGGCCAGCCGGACGATCGCGGGCACCTCCAGCATGGTGCGGACCTCGGCCAGCTCGGCGAGGTCACGGGAGCTGCGCTCGGCGACCCGGAAGCCGCGGTTGGGCACCACCTCGACGGCGCCCTCGGCGGCGAGCTGCTGCATCGCCTCGCGGACCGGGGTCGCGGAGACGCCGTAGCGCTCGGCGAGCGCGGGCGCGGAGTAGACCTCGCCGGGAGCCAGCTCCCCTTCGGCCAGCGCACGGCGCAGCGCGGCCAGCACCTGTCCGCGGACGGAGTGCCGCTGGGGCGCGGCGGGACCGGGCTGCGCGGGCACCCAGGCCCGTGCGCACGGCTGCTGTTCCGCTGTGCCCTGCTCCATGACGGTTCCTCCTGACGTCCCCAGCACCATAGGCGGCGTCGGCCGCAGTTCAAATCCGGGAGCCGCCCGGGGGCGGTCGGCGGGCTGCCAGGACTGGCTTCCGGCGGGCGCGGGTAAAGTCTTCGGATAAGGTAAGCCTTACCTGCTAACGATCGCGATTCGGTGGTCTCCCGCATGACTTCTGCCCTCGCCGCCCCGCTCGCCGCCCACCCCATCGCCGAGGCCTACACCCGGCTCTTCGAGGTCTTCCCCGGTCTGCAGGTGACCACCTGGAACGACGCCCCGCCCACCGGCGACGGCTGGGTGTGCGCGGCCGGACTCGCGGCCGGCGGCGAGGTCCTCGACTCCTTCCTCGCCTGGGACGACGCCCAGATCGAGCGGGACTACGGCCAGCGCGCCCGGCCCGACGTGACCGCCAGCTTCGCGCTGCACCGCTACGCCTGGCCCGCCTGTCTGCTGATCACCATCCCCTGGTTCCTGCACCGCCGGGTGCCGCACCTGCCCGTACAGGACGTCTCCTTCCAGCGCGAGCTGGGCCGGATGGCGGTGCGCATCGACTCCTTCGGGTGCCTGCCGGACGACCCCGCGGCCGCGCTGCCCGGCGCCCGGGTCCTGCCGGACGAGGAGGCGCTGCGCGCAGAGGTCCGGGCCGCGGTGGCCGGGCACCTCGAACCCGTACTGGCGGGCTTCCGCACCCGGATGCGGCGCGGTCCGCGGGCGCTGTGGGGCATGGCGTCCGACGAGATCGTCGAGGGCCTCTGGTACCTGGGGCACCTGCTGGGCGAGGAGCCGCGTGCGGTGGCCGAGCTGGAGCGGCTGCTGCCGGGCGCCACCGCGCCGTACGTGGGCAGCGCGGCCTTCCGCACGCTGACCGGCCCGAACGGCGAGGCGCTGCCGACCAGGGACCGCGCCAGTTGCTGCATGTTCTACACGCTGCGCCCCGAGGACACCTGCGTCACCTGTCCGCGCACCTGCGACGCGGACCGCATCACCCGCCTCACGGCAACCACCTGACCCCCACACCACCCTTTCGGGTCACCTGATTCGAAATCAATTCGCCACCCCCACAAGGGAGTTCGACGGGACACCCGCTATCTGCCGGTCCCCGGACCTCCTTGGCGTTCTCTTGCCCCGAAACCCCCTGTGCACGGGGTGGATTCCGCCAGGATGACGCGCGCAATCGCGTATCCGAGGCAAGGGATCCCCCCAATGAGAACGACGGACATATCGATGGACTGGCTGGTTCCTGGCGCCCTCGCGGTCGGCGCCATGACGGCCGCCGCGGCCCTGGTGGTGCGCGGCAAACGCGCTGCCGCCCGGGCCGGCGGAGACGACACCTGGGAACGCAGCGAGGAGCGCCGCCGACGCAAGGAGGCCGTCTTCGCCTCCGCCTCCTATCTGCTGCTGTTCTGCTGTGCCGCGGTCGCCGCCGCGCTGTCCTTCCACGGGCTGGTCGGCTTCGGCGTGCAGAACCTCAGCCTCACCGGGGGCTGGGAGTATCTGGTGCCCTTCGGGCTCGACGGCGCGGCGATGTTCTGCTCCGTCCTCGCCGTGCGGGAGGCCAGTCACGGCGACGCCGCGCTCGGCTCGCGCCTGCTGGTGTGGACGTTCGCGGGCGCCGCCGCCTGGTTCAACTGGGTGCACGCGCCGCGCGGCCTGGATCACGAGGGCGCCCCGCAGTTCTTCGCCGGCATGTCGCTGTCCGCCGCGGTCCTCTTCGACCGGGCACTCAAGCAGACCCGGCGGGCGGCGCTGCGCGAGCAGGGCCTGGTGCCCCGACCGCTGCCGCAGATCCGGGTCGTACGCTGGCTGCGCGCTCCCCGTGAGACCTTCGCGGCCTGGTCGCTGATGCTGCTGGAAGGCGTACGGTCGCTGGACGAGGCGGTCGAGGAGGTCCGCGAGGACCAACGCCAGAAGGAGCTCGACCGGCTGCGCAGACGCGAGCAGGGCAAGATCGACCGGGCTCGTATCAAAGCCATCAACCGGCAGCACCGGCAACGCGCCTGGGGCATCGGCCGGGGCGGCGGCCGGCAACTGGCGGTGACGTCCGCGACGGGGGCCCCTGGGGAGGTCGCCGGTCCGGACTCCGCCATAGCCGGCGACTCGCCGCCACCGCCAACCGCAGAGTTGCCCGTGCGCTCCCGCCCGGCCCTCAAGGCCGTATCGGGCGCTGATCCCGAAACCGTCGACGCCACGGCCGGCCCCCGGCAGGCCGTGGATCTCACCGCCGAGGACGACACCCAGACGCTGCCCCGTCTGGACTCCCTTGAGGAGAAACTCGCCGAGATCGAACGGCAGTTCGGCTGACCGGTGGCGGACCGCGCCGACCGACACCCCCGCATTCGGGTCAGGCCGGTCCGCCGCCCAGTTCGAACCACACGCACTTGCCCAGGCCCTCGGAGCGTACGCCCCAGGCGTCGGCCAAGGAGCGCACCAGCATCAGCCCCCGGCCGGACGTCCCGTCCGCCGTCGCCGCCCGCACCTCAGGGCGCCCGGACGCGCAGTCCCGCACCTCCACCCGCAGCCGGTCGCCGACCCTGGCCGTGACGACCGCTCCGCCGTCCGCGTGCACCAGGGCGTTGGTGACCAGCTCGCTGGTCAGCAGCGTCGCCACCTCCGCGAGCTCACCGCTGCCCGCCGCCCAGCGGCTCAATAACTGCCGCAGCTCCCGGCGCACCTCGCCGACCGCGCGCAGATCCGCATGCCGCACCTTGCGCTCCAGAACACCCGGCGCTCGCGCGGCGCGTCCCCCGTTCCGGCCCCTCTCGGTCGTCCCCTGCTGTCTGTCACGTTCCTCGCGCCGCACAGGCTGACGCATTCTCTCCCCCGCCCCCAACGAACATCGGCGCCCGGTCTCGAACAGCCTCACGGTCAGCATGCCCATCGGATCAGACGCCATGCTTCCGCCCCGCGCCCGCCCGTCCGCACCCCGCGCGCCGGGTGAGCCGGGTGAGCCGGGCCGGTCCCCGGTGGGTATGCCTGATCCGAGCCTGCCGTCGGTCCCGGCCGGGCCCCGGATGCGTCCGCGACGAGCGTGAGGAGCCGCTGTGCACGACGACCGACTGCTGGTGGAGGGGCGCCTGGAGCGGGCGCTGGAGCAGTTCATCCGGCCCGCGCGGTATGCGGCGCGGGTGCCGCTGCGGCTCGCCGTGTGGCATGCGCCTGGGGAACCCGTACCGGTGGAGGAGGCGCTGCGGGCCGCGTACGAGCCGTTCGCGGCCGGCGAACCGTGGGGGCCGCCGTGGTCGACGAGCTGGTTCCGGCTGGCGGGCGAGGTGCCGGAGGACTGGGCGGGGCGCCGAGTGGAGGCCGTCATCGACCCCGGTTTCCGCGGCGACGGCCCCGGCTTCCAGGCGGAGGGCCTGGTCTACGACGCCGACGGAGTACCGCTCAAGGGCATCCATCCACGCAACCGCCATATCCCCGTCGGCGCCCCGGCCCGCGGCGGCGAGGAGGTGCGGCTGCTGCTGGAGGCCGCCGCGAACCCGGCGGTGCTGCGGGACTTCCGCCCCACCGACCTCGGCGACGTCCGCACCGCCCCCACCCGCCCGCTGTACCGCTTCGCCTCGGCGGACCTCGCCGTACTCGACGAGACCGTCTGGCACCTCCTCCTCGACATCGAGGTGCTGTCGGAGCTGATGCACGAGCTGCCCGCCGACCGTCCGCGCCGGCACGAGATCCTGCGGGCTCTGGAGGACATGCTCGACGCGCTCGATCTGCACGACGTCGGCACCACCGCGGCCGCCGGCCGGGCCGCGCTGACCGGCGTCCTCGGCCGGCCGGCCACCGCCAGCGCGCACCGGGTATCGGCCACCGGGCACGCCCATATCGACTCCGCCTGGCTCTGGCCGCTGCGCGAGACCGTGCGCAAGGCCTCCCGCACCTTCGCCAATGTCACCCAACTGGCCAAGGAATACCCGGAGTTGGTGTTCTCCTGCTCCCAGGCCCAGCAGTACGCCTGGGTCAAGGAGCACCAGCCGCACATCTGGGAGCGCATCAAGGAGGCCGTACGGGAGGGCACCTGGGCACCAGTCGGCTCGATGTGGGTGGAGTCCGACGCCAATATGCCCGGCGGTGAGGCGCTGGCCCGGCAGCTCGTGCACGGCAAGCGCTTCTTCCTGGAGGAGTTCGGGGTGGAGACCGAGGAGATCTGGCTGCCGGACTCCTTCGGCTACACCGCCGCCTTCCCCCAGCTGGCCCGGCTGGCCGGCGCCAAGTGGTTCCTCACCCAGAAGCTTTCCTGGAACCAGACCGACCGGATGCCGCACCACACCTTCTGGTGGGAGGGCATCGACGGCACCCGCGTCTTCACCCACTTCCCGCCGGTCGACACCTACAACGCCCGGTTCCACGCCCGCGAACTCGCCCACGCCGAGCGGAACTTCGCCGACAAGGGCCGGGCCACCCGGTCCCTGGTCCCCTTCGGCTGGGGCGACGGCGGTGGCGGCCCGACCCGCGAGATGCTGGAGCGGGCCCGCCGGCTGCGCTCCCTGGAGGGCTCACCCCGCGTCGAGATCGAACCGCCGGGCCGCTTCTTCGCGGCCGCCCACGAGGAGTACGGGGCCGCGGCGCCGGTCTGGTCGGGCGAGCTGTACCTCCAGTTCCACCGCGGTACGTACACCTCGCAGGCGAAGACGAAGCAGGGCAACCGGCGGTCCGAACACCTGCTGCGGGAGGCCGAGCTGTGGGCCGCGACGGCCGCGGTGCGCGCGGGCCACCGCTACCCGTACGACGCCCTCGACCGGCTCTGGAAGACCGTCCTGCTGCACCAGTTCCACGACATCCTGCCGGGCTCGTCCATCGCCTGGGTGCACCGCGAGGCCCGGGAGACGTACGCGGCGGTGGCGGCGGAGCTGACCGGGATCACCGAGGAGGCGATCGGCGCGCTGGCCGGAGCGCAGCCGGCGGCGGCCGGACCGCCGACGGTGTTCAACGCCTCGCCCTACGACCGGGACGAGATCGTCGAACTGCCGGCGGGGGCGGCCGCCCCCGGGTCCGGCACGCCCACCGCCGTCCCGGTCCATGTGCCCGCGCTGGGCTCCGCCCCCGTCCGCCCGCCCGGCCCCGGCTCCCCCACCCCGCCGCCCCCTCCCGTACGGGCGAGCACCGACACCGCCGGCACCATCACCCTCGACAACGCCCTGCTGCGCGTCCGCATCGACACCGACGGGCTGCTGGTCTCCGTACGCGATCTGCACGCCGGGCGGGAGGTCCTGGCGCCCGGCGCACGCGGCAACCTGCTGCAGCTGCACCCCGACCACCCCAACAAGTACGACGCCTGGGACCTCGACCGGCACTACCGCAACCGGCACACCGATCTGACCGACGCCGAGTCCGTCGAGCTGCTCGGGTCCGGGCCGCTGTCCGCCGCGGTACGGGTGACCAGGACGTTCGGCGCGTCCCGGTGCACCCAGGAGCTGACCCTGCGGGCCGGATCCCACCGCCTGGACATCCGCACCGACATCGACTGGCACGAGTCGGAGAAGGTCCTCAAGGCCGCCTTCCCCCTGGACGTGCACGCCGAACGGTCCACCGCCGAGGTGCAGTTCGGGCACGTCCACCGCCCCACCCACACCAACACCAGCTGGGACGCCGCCCGCTTCGAGATCTGCGCCCACCGCTGGCTGCGGGTCGCCGAGCCCGGCTACGGCGTCGCGCTGCTCAACGACTCGACCTACGGCCATGACGTCACCCGCGCCCCGCACCCCGAGGGCCTGGGCACGACCGTACGGCTGACCCTGCTGCGCGCACCGCACAGCCCCGACCCCGAGACCGACCAGGGCACCCACCGCTTCACCTACGCCCTGCTGCCGGGCGCGGGGACCGGCGAAGCGGTGGCCGAGGGCCTGGCCCTCAACCTCCCCCTGCGGACCTTCGCCACCGCGGCGCCCGTCCCGCCGCTGATCCGCGTCGACCACCCGGCCATCACCGTCGAGTCGGTCAAGCTCGCCGAGGACCGCAGCGGCGATGTGGTGGTGCGGCTGTACGAGTCCCGGGGCGGCCGCGCCACCGGGACGCTCTCGCCCGGCTTCCCCCTCGAACGGGCCACCGTGACGGACCTGCTGGAACGCCCCCTGCACGACGAGGAAGAGGGGCCGACCTCGGATGTGGTGCTCGAACTGCGCCCCTTCCAGATCCTGACGCTGCGGCTGCGCCCGCAGCGGCCGCCCGCTTCCTGATCCGCCCCGCCCGCCCTACATCCGGGGAATGTTGCGCAGGTTGGACCGGGCCATCTGCAGCATCCGGCCGACCCCGCCGTCCAGCACGATCTTCCCGGCCGAGAGCGCGAAGCCGGACACCATCTCCGCGCTGATCTTCGGCGGGATGGACAGGGCGTGGGGGTCGGTGACGACATCGACCAGCGCCGGGCCCTTGTGCTTGAAGGCGTCACGCAGTGCGCCGCGCAGCTGCTTGGGCTTCTCCACCCGTACGCCGTGCGCCCCGGCCGCACGGGCGAGGGCCGCGAAGTCCGGGTTGCGGTTGGTCGTGCCGTACGACGGCAGGCCGGAGACCATCATCTCCAACTCGACCATGCCCAGCGAGGAGTTGTTGAACAGCACCACCTTCACCGGCAGGTCGTACTGGACCAGGGTGAGGAAGTCGCCCATCAGCATGGTGAATCCGCCGTCACCGGACATCGAGACGACCTGGCGCCCGCGGTCGAGGAACTGGGCGCCGATCGCCTGCGGCAGCGCGTTCGCCATCGAGCCGTGACTGAACGAACCGATCACCCGGCGACGGCCGTTGGGCGTGAGGTAGCGGGCCGCCCACACATTGCACATGCCCGTGTCGACGGTGAAGACCGCGTCGTCGGCGGCCTCCTCGTCCAGGACGGAGGCGACGAACTCCGGGTGGATCGGGGTGTGTTTCTCCACCTTGCGGGTGTAGGCCCGGACCACCCCCTCCAGCGCGTCCGCGTGCTTCTTCAGCATCCGGTCCAGGAACTTGCGGCTCGTCTTGACCTGCACCCTCGGGATCAGACAGCGCAGCGTCTCGCGGACATCGCCCCACACGGCGAGATCGAGCTTGGAGCGGCGGCCCAGGTGCTCGGGCCGCACATCGACCTGGACGATCTTGACGTCGTCGGGCAGGAACGCGTTGTACGGGAAGTCCGTGCCGAGCAGGATCAGCAGATCGCACTCGTGGGTGGCCTCGTAGGCCGCGCCGTAGCCGAGCAGCCCGCTCATGCCGACGTCGTACGGGTTGTCGTACTGGATCCACTCCTTGCCGCGCAGCGCGTGCCCGACCGGGGACTTCACCCGCTCGGCGAACTCCATCACCTCGGCGTGCGCGCCCGCCGTGCCGCTGCCGCAGAACAGCGTGACCTTGCCGGCCTCGTCGATCATGCGGGCCAGCTGGTCGATCTCGGCGTCTCCGGGGCGTACGGAGGGGCGCGTGGTGACCAGGGCGTGCTCGATGGCGCGCTCGGTCACCTGCTCGGCGGCGATGTCGCCGGGCAGCGCGACCACCGAGACCCCGCTCTGCCCGATGGCGTGCTGGATCGCGGTCTGCAGCACCCGTGGCATCTGCTTGTTGCTGGAGATCAGTTCGCTGTAGTGGCTGCACTCGGCGAACAGCCGGTCGGGGTGGGTCTCCTGGAAGAAGCTGGTGCCGATCTCGCTGGAGGGGATGTGCGAGGCCAGGGCGAGGACCGGGGCCATGGAGCGGTGCGCGTCGTAGAGGCCGTTGATGAGGTGGAGGTTGCCGGGGCCGCAGGAGCCGGCGCAGGCCGCGAGTTCCCCGGTGAGCTGCGCCTCCGCCCCGGCGGCGAAGGCCGCGACCTCCTCGTGCCGGACCTGGATCCAGTCGATCGCGGAGTTCCGGCGGACGGCGTCGACCACCGGGTTCAGGCTGTCACCGACGACTCCGTAGAGCCGCCGCACCCCCGCCCGTACCAGGATGTCCACGAACTGCTCGGCCACGGTCTGCTTCGCCATGTCGCTGTCGCTCCTTCGACGGGGTGCGGGGCGGGCGGGGCCGGGGCCGTCGCCCGGCCCCCGTCGGGGCGCCTTACCTGGTTCCCCCTCCCATGAACCCACGCGGGCCCGGGGTGCGCGACGTTAGGACTCCCACACGCCGACGGCCGTACGGTCCTTCGTATGGCCGTCGGCGCGCAGTTGTGCGGTGGTGGTGAGGAAGGGGACCAGGCCCGGGGGTTCGGCGCCGGACCAATGGGCGGCCAGGCGGGCGGCGAAGGCGGGCTCCTGCCGGAGGGGTTCGGCCAGTCCGGCGCTGCACAGCAGCAGGGTGTCCCCCGGACGGGCGTACTCCGCGCGGAAGCGGAAGGGCTCGGGACCGTCCGCCCCCGCGGGCTCCAGGTCCTGCCAGCCGCCGTCGCGCAGCCGGAAGAGGCCGCCCGCGCCCACGCCGAAGAACACCCGGGCACGGCAGTCCGGGTCGGCGGGCAGGAGGAGGCACCGCAGGGTGGCCGTGTAGTGCTCCGGCGCGGCACCCAGGTCCTCGGCCCGCGCGCGCAGCCTGCCGTAGGTGCGGTCGGTGAGCCGCTGCAGTCCGGAGGTGAGGGCGCCGCGGCGGTCCGTACGGATGTCCTCCGCCAGTCGGGTGCAGCTGCGGCCGACCGCGCCGCCGATCCAGGCACAGGCGTCGTGTGCGGCGCGGTGGGTGCCCTCCGCGGCCGGCAGTGCGGTGGCGACGGCCACCAGGATGAGGGTGTGCCGGCCGGTGCCGAAGCGGGCGGTGAGCAGCGCGTCGCGGCGTGCCTCGCCGCGGTAGCGGGCGGCGTCGCCGCGCTGGGAGGCGGCGCGCAGGGTGAGCGAGCCGTAGCGGGCACCGTCCAGCACGGTGTCCGGCACCAGTTCGTCGAGCGCGCCGGGCTCGGCGGCGGGCAGCGCGACCGGCTCGACGGCGGTCTGCTCGGGCTCGTACCCGGCCGGTGGGCGCGCACCAGGGCCGGTGGCCTGGAGCGGGGTCGGCTCGGCAGGGGCGGGCGGCGGGGGGAGCGGCCGCCGCCCGGCCGGATCCGGCCACCCCGGCGCCCCTACGGCCCGCAGTGCCGACGCCACCCGGTCGTCGAGGGTGTCCGAGGCGCCGGCCGGAGCGGCATCGCCCATCGCGCCGCGCCCCGGGCCGACGTCACCGGTGCCGCCCCGGCCGCCCTCGCCACCCTCGCCGCCTTGTCCGTCCCCGCCTCCCCCGCCGTCCTCTCCGTACAACTGCCGCCACCAGTCGTCCTCCTGGCCGCGCCGTGCCCCCTGGGGATTCATGCGCCGTATTGTTCCTGCGCGGCGGTCGCCGAAACAGGGCGCGCACGGGCGTGCGGGCACGGCCGGCCGCGGGGGCGGGCGCAGGGTGCGCCCCGGGCACCCGCCCACCGCGGCATCGCTGACCCGCCGCCGTCGGCAAGCGCTTCCCGGTCGCTTCCGGCAGTCTTGGGCCATGAGGGAGCACAGCGTGCGAGCCGTCACGGGAGGTGCGGCCGACGGATGAGTGCGTGGCAGCTGGTCGCGGTCGGGCTGGTCATGCTGCTCGGGCTGGTCGGCGTGCTGGTGCCCGGCATCCCCGGGCCGCTGATCGTGTGGGCCGGGCTGCTGTGGTGGACGGCCACCGAGAAGTCCGCACCGGCCTGGGCGGTGCTGATCGGCGCCACCGCCGTCCTGCTGCTCAATCAGGTCGTGAAGTGGCTGCTGCCGGCCCGCAATCTGCGGGCCGCGGGCGCGCCGTACCGCACGCTGTTCCTGGCGGGCACCCTCGGCATCGTCGGCTTCTTCGTGATCCCGGTCCTCGGCGGTCCGCTGGGTGCGATCGGCGGCCTCTACGCGCTGGAGCGGATCCGGCTCGGCAGCCATGGCGACGCCTGGGCCTCGACCCGTACGGTCATGCGCGCCATCGGGCTGAGCGTGCTGATCGAGCTGTTCGCGTGCCTTCTGGTGGTCGGGGCGTGGACCGGGGCGGTGGTCGCGGGCTGAGGGCGCCCGCGGCCGTGAGGGCCTGTCCTATGGGTCAGGTTCCGGACGGCGGGGCGCCGTAAGGCGCAACGGCGAGACACCCCGGCCTGCTCAGGTGCCCGGGGCGGCCCCCGCCGTCGCGGCCGGCTCGCGCGCCCCGCCCGGCTCGCGCGCCCCGCCCGCCCCGGGCAGCTCCCCATCGCTCAGCAGCTCGCCCTCCGGGAGCAGCCCACCGCTCCACAGATGGTGCAGCGCATACGCCCCCCAGGGCCGCCACCCCGCGGCCGCCCCGCTCATCCCGGCAGTCACGTCCGGATCCCCCAACGCCCGCATCCTGATGTACGCAGCCGCGCGCGGGCCGACCCAGGGCAGTGCGGCCAGCGCCCGCTCCGCCGCGTTGCGGTCCGCGCCGGCGTCCAGTACGACGGCCCCCTCGGCGAGCGCGGTGCACAGCGTCCGGACCGGCCGCGCCACCTCCTCGCCGGTCAGCTCGCCGGGCGCCGGGAAGAGGTGGGTGAGCCCGCCGTCCGGCGCGTCCAGCGGCTTCCCGTACGCGGCCACCAGCGCGGCGGCGGGTTCCGGCGGCCCGCCGAGCACGATCCGTACGGCCAGTTCCTCGGGGTCCGCGGCACCGGGCGAACGCAGCCCCGGGCGTTCGGCCACCAGCGGGCCGAGCAGCGGATCTGTACCGAGCCGCTCGGCGACGGCGTACGGATCGGCGTCCAGGTCGAAGAGCCTGCGCATCCGCTGGACGGCCGTCGAAAGATCGCGCAGGTCGGTCAGCCGCAGCCGGCACTCCAGCCAGCCGCCGTCCGCCCCGCGCGCCGCCGGGCACACCAGACCGGCCGGCGGCCGGCGCCGGCGGCGCGGCCCTGCGGGCTCGTCGACCTCAGCGATCCCGCTGCCGTACGCGAGCCGCAGCGTACGGCGGTAGGTGCGCGAGCCGCGGTCACCGCGTACCTCCTCGACGCCGGGCACCGCCCGGACCTGCAGAAAGTCAAAGATCTCGGCCGTGGCGTACGGCCCGCGGTAGGCGAGCCGCAGCGGGATCCCGCCGAGTGCGGAGCGGCCGCCGCCCCGGGCTCCGCCTCCTGGGCGTGCGCGCCCGGCGGCGGCCCGCAGTTCGCTCGGCGTCGCCGCGTAGATCTCCCGCATCGTGTCGTTGAACTGGCGGATGCTGGCGAAACCGGCCGCGAACGCCAGCTCGGTGACCGGCAGCTGCGTGGTCTGCAGCAGCACCCGCGCGGTGTGCGCCCGGCGGGCCCGCGCCAGCGCCACCGGCCCCGCGCCGAGCTCGGCCGTCAGCTGCCGCTGCACCTGACGCGCGCTGTAGCCCAGCCGCCGGGCAAGCCCGCCGACGCCCTCCCGGTCGACCACACCGTCCCCGATGAACCGCATGGCCCGGCCGACCAGGTCGGCCCGCACGTTCCACTCCGCCGAACCGGGCACGGCGTCCGGCCGGCATCTCCGGCAGGCCCGGAACCCGGCCGCCTGCGCCGCCGCGGCCGACGCGAAGAACCGCACGTTCACCCGCTTGGGAGTGACCGCCGGGCAGCTGGGACGGCAGTAGATCCCCGTCGTCACGACCGCGAAGAAGAACTCCCCGTCGAACCGCCCGTCCCGGCTGGACACCGCTTCGTACCTGGCCTCGTCGTCCATCACGCCTCCAGTGTGCGCCGTGCGCGACGCCGCGACTGGCGGAAATCGGACATGGCGTTCGGTCGTGGGGCCGGTCCCGCCCGCCGCGGGCGGGACCGGCCCCACGGGTCACCTCACCACCCGCCCCGCTTCCGCTCGCCCATGTGGCGTCCCAGCGCCTGCTTCTGCTTCCAGTCCCGCCGGAGCTCGGCGCGCAACCGGGCATCCGTCTTCGCCACGATGCGCTGGTTCTCCCGCAGCAGCTTGCGGTAGCTCTCCAGCCGGCGTACGGACAACTGCCCGTGCTCCACGGCCTCTTGCACCGCGCAGCCGGGCTCGGCCTGATGCGCGCAGTCGTGGAACCGGCAGTCCGCGGCCAGCCCCTCGACGTCCGCGAAGGTCCGGGCGAGCCCGCCCTCCGCATCCCACATGCCGACGCCGCGCAGGCCCGGCGTGTCGATCAGCACACCGCCACCGGGCAGCGCGTGCAGATCCCGTGTGGTCGTGGTGTGCCGCCCCTTGCCGTCCCGGTCCCGGATCGCCTGTACGACCTGCACACTCGCCCCGACCAGCGCATTGGCCAGCGTGGACTTGCCCGCACCGGACTGCCCGAGCAGTACGGACGTGCCCCCGGCGAGCACCGCGGACAGCACGTCGATCCCCTCCCCGGTCGCCGAACTGACCGCCAGCACCTGCACCCCGGGCACCACCGACTCGGCGTCCGCGACCAGATGCCCCAGCCCTTCCGGCCCCCCGGCCAGATCCGCCTTGGTCAGCACCACGAGCGGCTGGGCACCGCTCTCCCAGGCGAGCGAGACAAACCGTTCGATGCGCCCGAGATCCAGCACACCGGCCAGCGACACCGCGACCACCGCGTGATCGACGTTCGCCGCGAGGATCTGCCCCTCGGAGCGCTTGGAGGAGGTGGACCGGACGAACGACGTACGCCGCGGCAGCAACGCCCGTACGACACCGTCGACATGGCCGCCGCTGAGCCCGTTCTCCAGGTCGATCACGGCCCAGTCACCGGTGCACGGCACCCGCATCGGATCGCCGGTCGCCACCAGCGCGGTGTCCGCAAGGACCGTCCGGACACCGTCGCCGTCGGGCACGACGGCATCCACCCGGCCCCGGTCCACACGGACGATACGGCCGGGCACCAACCCCCGCCCGGCCAAGGGGGTGAAACTCTCCGCGAACCCGTCGTCCCAGCCATAGGCCGTCAGCGGATGCGCAGCGGAGAAGTTCGAGAAGTCGAGGTCGAACAACGGGATGACCCTTCAGAAAAGAGCGGTCCCGGCTACCCGCGCCACGCGCGAGAAGGAGAAACAGAGTCGAGTCAGCCGGAGACCACGGAAGTGAAATTGATGATCTTCTGGATGCGGGCAGCGCCCGTCGCAACGACAGTCATCAGTACTCACCTCCGGTTTCCTCAACGGCCGAGGACGGCGGCCCCAGGCCACCGTCAAGAACATCGCCGAGCGTAGAGCAGCACCGGACGGCGGCGCCAACGGTTTTTTCCGACGCCGCTTCGCCGGAGCCCGACAACCGCCGTTGTGTCCGGGCCCATACGGTCACTGGTCCGGGGAGTCCGGCGGGGGCAGTTGGATGCTGCGCTCGCGGTCCACTGCTTCGACGCCGTCGACCTGTTCCAGGGCCGGGATCCGGTCCTCCGCGACGGTGCCGGAGAGCGTGCCGAGGAGCGGCTGCTCACCCGTGACCGTCAGCCCCGCCCGCCGCAAGGCCTCGACCACGTGCGAGAACCGGTCGGGGTCGACTGCGAGGATGACCCCGACCGGCTCGGGCTGCGACGACTCGCTCACGGGGCCTGGAGCAGGCCCGCGCCGACGTCCCGGGCGGGCTGCGTCAGCGGGAACGCACCGGACAGCAGACTGGCCTTGAGGTCGGCCGCGGAAGCGGTGGGGTTCGCCTGGGCGAGCAGTGCGAGGACGCCCGCGACGTGCGGTGTGGCCATGCTGGTGCCCGACTTGATCGCGTAACCGCCGCCAGGGGCAGCCGAGTGCACGGACTTGCCGGGGGCCGCGATGTTGACCTCGCCGCCCTGGCCGTTGATGCCTCCGCAGGAACTGGACGCCGTCTTCAGTGCCTTGTCCAGCGAGCCCACGGCGAGGATGGAGGGGCAGTTGGCGGGTCGCTCGACGGGGGCCACGAATCCGGGGCGCCGGCTGCTGTTGCCCGCCGCCGCGACGATCACCGTCCCGAGTTCGAGTGCACGTTGGGCCAGGATCTCGAACGTCTGCGGGAAGAGCTCACCCGGCTGGACCGGAGCGCCGAGCGATACGGAGATCACCCGTGCACCGCGGGCGATCGCCCAGGACATGCCCGCCAGGATCTGGCCGTCCGCGCCGAAGCCGGTGTTGTCGAGTACCTTGCCGGCGAGTATGCGCGCCTCGGTCGCCACGCCGTAGCGGGGCCCCTGCCGGGGGTTGGCCGGACCGGCGGCGGTACCGATGCAGTGCGTGCCGTGGCCATGGACGTCCTCGACGGTCTCGCCGAGCACGAAGGAGGCCGTCTCCTCGATGCGCCCGGCCAGGTCCGGGTGGTCGGTGTCCACGCCGGTGTCGAGGACGGCGATCTTCACTCCCTGTCCGGTCATGCCGGAGATGTTGGCCCTGATCGCCTGGAGGCCCCAGGTCGTGTGCTGTTCGTCCAGGGCCGGCCCCTGGGACGCGGCGGTCTCGGCGTGGGAATGGCGGGTGACCACGTCCTCGTCGCTGCGGTAGGCCGGGAAGAACTCGGTCGGCGCCTGCTGCGGAGCGGTGATCGGCGAGGCGTAGACCCTGCGCTCCGGCTCGGCCGCGAGGATCGAGCGTTCCGCCTCGGCCGTGGTGACCAGCGCGTGACGCTGCTCGGACCGTACTTCGACGACGGCCGCGGCGAGGTCTTCGAAGAGCACCGAGGCGTCGGGGCGCTCCAGGAGTTCGGCGACGTTCGCGGCCTCGGCTCCCCGGACCCGTTCGACGGGCGCGATGTCGGCGGAGGAACGCAGTGCGTTCAGCCCGCTCTCCTGGTCGCTCGGGTCGAGCAAGACCACGTACCGACCGGTGTACTCCGTGACCTGGCCCGCGACGGCGCCGTTGGGCCGCTCGGGCTGCTCGCCGGATGCACGGCTGTCCATGGGTCCGTTCGCCATTGGGTTTCCCGCTTTCTGTGTGCTTCCCCCGTTCATGGACGCGCGCCGATTCACCGCGTGGCAGGTGCCAAGGATGGTGGGGTGCGATTCCGCCGTGTACCGGCGCGAAGTGCCGTCGCCCGCAAGGTCGTCCGTTGCAAGGGCACCGGCATTTCCCCCTCGTACACGGTCGCACCGGGCACCCGGGCCCGCAACACAGCGCCGCCGCTCATGAGAGCCCCGCCCCCGTCGCCCGCCCCGGCCGGGCGCGGGCCGGGCCGGCCTCATGCGTACGGCCCACTCTGGATGCGGCACATACCGGAATCGATGACGATCAGCGCAGGCGGCGCCGGTGCCTCTTCGTGGTCGGTCAAGGGTTTCCAGTCGGCGTGGGCACCAGCGGCGCCCTGCTCGTCAGCGCCGCCCGCGAGGCACGATGAGTGAAGGAGGAGCCTTGACACATCTGGCCCGGATCCCCTTGGAAGGCGGGGGTTTCCTCCTGGTCGAGGCTCCGTCCGCGCTGGAGGGGCCGGTGAAGGCAGGTCGCGTGGGCGAAGCCATTCACGAGCTGCCGGGGAGCCTGAAACAAGCGCTGGGTTCGGTCACCGAGGCGGCGCACGCGACACTCGACCAGCTGCGCAAGGCCGGCCCGGACGGGATCGCGGTGGAGTTCGGTGTCGACCTCGCGGTCGCAGCCGGGGCCGTGATCACCAAGAGCAGCGCCAACTGTCACTTGAAGGTGACGATGACCTGGAAGAAGAACGGTCCCGGCCATCCCGGCACGGATCCGTACCCGGGCTGACCAGTGGACATCAGCGGCAAGCAGCCGAACGGTGACGGCGGCTCGGAACTCCTCCCCGCCGTGGCCCAGATCCTCGGGCCGGGTGACCAGGTGGCCGGGGCCGGTTTCCTGGTGGCCGAGGACATCCTGGTCACCTGTGCACACGTCGTACGCGCCGCCGGAGTCGAGCCCGGCGAGAGCGTGCAGCTGGCCTTCCCGCACGGGGACGGCGCGCGCGAGGTCGAGGGGCTGGTCCTGGCCGAGCCGTGGCGTGCCCCGGAGGACGAAGACGTGGCCGTCGTGCGCCTGAGCGGGACCTCAGCGGGTATGCGGGCGTTGCCGCTGGGCTCCGCGGCCGGCTGCCGCGGCCACCAGGTGCGCTCGTTCGGGTTCCCCGCCCAGGCTCCGGCGGGCGGGCACTTCGGGTTCGGTGTGGCCGGCCATCTGCTGCCGGCCACCGGGAGCAGTGGCATGCATCTGCAGCTGACCGCCGCCAACGACCTGACCACCGGGTTCAGCGGCGGGCCGGTCGTCGACGAGGAGACCGGCCTGGTCATCGGCATGGTCACCGAGATCACCGCCCCTGACGAGTACGGAAAGGGGCAGGGCATCGCCTATGTCACACCTACGCAGGTACTGCGGGAGATCTGGCCCGAGCTGACCGAGCGGGAGGTGTGCCCGTACAGGGGACTGGAGCCGTTCACCGCGGAACAGGCCCAGTGGTTCGAGGGCCGGAAGGACGCGGTGCGGCAGGTGCTGGCGGACCTGGCCCGGCAACAGCGGGTGACCCTGCTGCTGGGGCCCTCCGGTTCAGGCAAGTCGTCCTTGGTCCAGGCCGGTGTCCTGCCTGCGCTGGCCGCCGGCGAGCTGCCGGGCAGCGACAGGTGGTTGCCCGTGCTCGCCCGGCCGAGGCAGGACCTGCTGGCCGAAATCGAGCGCGCCGGGCTGGCCGGGGCCGGCACCGAGGGCATCACCGCAGCCGTCGCCCGCAAACTCGCGGCCGAACCCTCCTGTCAGCGCGTCCTGCTGATCATCGACCAGTTCGAAGAGCTCTTCACCCAGACCTCCACCGGCCGGGATCAGGAGCGCCGCCTGGCCGCCACGGACCAGATCACCGCCGCGGTCGGATCGCGCGCCGAGCTCGACGTGATCCTGATCATGCGCGACGACTTCTACCCCCAGCTGGCCGCGCTGGCCCCCGAGTTGCTGGAAGCGGCGATGCCGGGACTCCTCAACATGCCGGGCACCCTGAGCCGGGATGACCTGCACGACATCATCACCCTGCCCGCCCGGGACGTGGGGAACCACTTCGAGCACGGGCTGCCGGAGCAGATCATCACCGACGTCCTGGCCACCACCCCGGAGGGGGCCAGGACCCGGCAGGCACCGGTCACCGTGCTGCCCCTACTGGAGCTGACGCTCAGTCAGCTCTGGCAGAGGCGGCACGACGGACGCCTCACCCACGACGCCTACCGGCGCATCGGCGGAGTCACCGGCAGCCTCACCACGTGGTGCGACACCGCCCTCAACCAACTACCGCCCGACCACCAGCCCATCGCACAGCGCATCCTCACCTCCCTGGTACGGCCCGCCGACCCCCGCCACCACATCCCCGCCATCCGTGCCCAGGTCCCCCTGCAGGAACTGCGCGAACTGGCAGCCGACCGCAGCGGGGGGCCGGACAGCGACAGTGCCGTCGACGATGTCCTCGCCGCCCTCACTCGTCATCGCATCATCACCACCCACACCCCCAGCATCTCCCTGCTCCGCGACACCCCTCCCGCGCTGCCGGTGGCCGAACTGATCCATGACGCCCTCATCCGCGACTGGGGCACACTGCGTGAATGGGTCAATGAAGACCACCGCTTCCAGGAGTGGCTCGCCCACACCCGCACACGGCGGGCCCGCTGGGCCGAAGGGACCGATCCTGGAGACCTGCTCGGGGGAACGGCACTCGCCGAAGGCCTCGACTGGTCACAGCAACGCCGTCTGCCGGGCGACATCGCCGCCTTCCTCACCGCCAGCCGGCAACGCCAGCAGGCCGTCATCCGACGCAGCAGACGCCTCAACACGATCCTGGCCGTCCTGCTCGTCCTCGCACTCGTCGCCGCGGGAGGGGCCCTGTGGCAGTGGCGGACGGTGGTCGCCGAACGGGAGGCGGCCCTGTCCCGTCAGCTTGCCGCCCAGTCCAGCACGCTCATCGGCGCAGACCCCGACCTCGCCTCGCTGCTGGCCATCGAGGCCTACCGCGCCAGCCCCACTCCCGAGTCCGTCGAAAGCCTGGAGAACGCCGCGGCCCTCCCCTTGCGGCGGCGCTTGTCCGGCCACAGGGGCGGGGTGAACCGGGTGACGTTCAGCCCCGATGGACGCACCCTCGCCACCGGCAGCCGCGACCACACCGCGCTGCTGTGGGACACGGCCACCGGCAAGCACCGGGCCACCCTGACCGGCCACACCCACGAAGTGGGGGCGGTGGCGTTCAGCCCCGATGGACGCACCCTTGCCACCGGTGGCAGCGACGCCACCGTGCGGCTGTGGGACACAGCCACCGGCAAACCCCTCGCCACCCTGACCGGCCACACCAACGCGGTGTTCTCGGTGGAGTTCAGCCCGGACGGACGCACCCTCGCCTCCGGCAGCGGCGACAAGACCGCGCGACTGTGGGACATGGCCACCCGCAAGTCCCGTACCACTTTGCCCGGCCACACCCACTCGGTGGACTCGGTGGCGTTCAGCCCCGACGGACGCACCCTCGCCACCGGCAGCCGCGACCACACCGCGCGACTGTGGGACGTAGCCACCGGCAAGAAGCGCACCACCCTGACCGGCCACGCCGATGCGGTGGTCTCGGTGGCGTTCAGCCCGGACGGCCGCACCCTCGCCACCGGCAGCTTCGACGCCACCGTGCGACTCTGGGAGGCGGCCACCGGCAAGCCCCGTACCACTTTGCCCGGCCACACCGACACGGTGTTTTCGGTGGCGTTCAGCCCCGACGGACGCACCCTCGCCTCCGGCAGCCTCGACAAGACCGTACGGCTGTGGGACACGGCCACCGGCAAGAACCGCACGACTCTGACGGGCCACACCGACAGGGTGGCCTCGGTGGCGTTCAGCCCGGACGGCCGCACCCTCGCCACCGGCAGCACCGACAAGACCGTGCGGCTGTGGGACATGGCCGCCGGCACGACCCGTGCCCCTCTGACGGGCCACACCAACGTGGTGCGGTCGGTGGCGTTCAGCCCGGACGGACACACCCTCGCCACCGGCGGCCGCGACAACACCGTGCGCCTGTGGGACACGGCCACCGGCAAGAACCGCGCCACCCTGAGAGGCCACACCGGCTGGGTGTATTCGGTGGCGTTCAGCCCGGACGGACGCACCCTCGCCTCCGGCGGCATCGACAAGACCGTTCGCCTGTGGGACGTGGCCACCGGCAAGAGCCGCGCCGCCCTGAGAGGCCACACCGACATGGTGGGCTCGGTGGCGTTCAGCCCGGACGGTCGCACCCTCGCTGCTGCCAGCACCGACAAGACCGTGCAACTGTGGGACACGGCCACCGGCAAGCGCCGCACCCCTCTGACCGGCCACACCGACACGGTGGCCTCGGTGGCGTTCAGCCCCGATGGACGCACCCTCGCCACCGCCAGCGCCGACGAGACCGTACAACTGTGGGACATGGCCACCGGCAAGCGCCGCACCACGCTGCCCGGCCACACCGATGCGGTGGACTCGGTGGCATTCAGCCCCGACGGACACACCCTCGCCACCGGCAGCCGCGACCGCACCGTACGCCTGTGGGACACGGCCACCGGCAAGCGCCGCGCCACCCTGACCGGCCACACCGACTGGGTGCTGTCCGTGGCGTTCAGCCCGGACGGACAGACCCTCGCCACCGGCAGCCTCGACACATCCGTGCGGCTGTGGAACACCGCCACCGGCAAGAACCGCGCCACCCTGACCGGCCACACCGACAGAGTGACCTCGGTGGCGTTCAGCCCGGACGGACACACCCTCGCCACCGGCAGCGTCGACAACACCGCGCGCCTATGGGATGTCGCCCTCCCCCGACCTGCCGCAGCCGTCCAAAAGATCTGCCGGGCCGTCAACCGCGACCTCACCGCGCAGGAACGGGCGGCCTATATGCCAGACACATCAGGCGACCCTGTGTGCCCGGTCAACTGAAGCTCGCGGGAATGGCCCTCCTTCGCGTCCGCCTCACACGGCACGCAGCCGATCGAGCGTCTGCCTGAGCTCCTCCCGCAGGGTGCGACCGGCCGCTTCGGCGTCCGCCCGTGCGATGGCCGCCACGAGGAGGGTGTGTTCGCGGTCGCCGTGGTTCGGGTCGTCGGTCCGCAGGTCGAGCAGCTCCACCAGGTCGATCAGCCCCGTGCGCAGCACCGGTACGAACTCGCTGAACAGGGCGGTGAGTACGGGGTTGTGTGCGGCGGTGACGATGGCGGTGTGCAGGGCGATGTCGGCGTCGACGAACTCGGCGTTGCCTGCCTTCGCGGCCTTCCGGCGCTGGGCCAGCGCCGTGTCCAGGGCGGTGAGGTCGTCGTCCGTGCGGCGCTCGGCGGCCATCTGGGCGGCTTCGACTTCGAGGAGCATGCGGACTTCGTAGACGTCCGTGACGGCCGCGCGGCGCAGCTGAGTGGGCCAGTCCTCCACGGGTTTGGTGGCGATGACGAAGACACCGGCGCCTTGGCGTGCCTGCACCAGGCCCGCTCCGGCGAGTGCGCGCAGTGCCTCGCGGACGGTTGAGCGTCCCACCCCGAGGCTCTGGGCGAGGGCGTTCTCACCGGGGAGTTTCGTTCCGACGGTCCACTCGCCCTTGGTGATCTGCTCGCGCAGGCGTTCCGTGGCCTGCTCGACCAAGGGGGTCGGCCGCAAGGCGCCCAGTGGCATGCGACGTTCACCTTCTCTTTTACTTCTCAGGTTGTCTGAGGTGTTCGGCTGTGGCTACTCTACCCGGCATGTCGCTGTGCGAGCTCCTTCTTCTCGGCTGCCGCTGCGGGGTCTGACGGACCGGCACCCCGTAGCGGGTATCCGGCCCTGCCGGTCGCCAGACGCCTGACCGAAGGAAGTTCTGCGCCATGGCACCACCCCAGATCCAGGCTTTCCCCACACTGCGCACCCCGTCCGGTCCGGTTCCCGCCGACGCTCCGGCGTGGAACCCGCAGCGACCGAGCGCGATGCCGCACCAGCGCTACCGGCCCGCGCACGCCCGGGTTCCGCTGCCGCTGACGGACCGGACCTGGCCGTCGCGCCGGCTCGAAAAGGCGCCCCTGTGGGTGCCCGTCGATCTGCGCGACGGCAACCAGGCGCTGGCCGAGCCCATGGACACCGGGCGCAAGCGCCGGATGTTCGACCTGATGGTGACGATGGGCTACAAGGAGATCGAGGTCGGCTACCCCTCCGCCAGCCAGACCGACTTCGACTTCGTACGCCATCTGGCCACCAGCGGCGCGGTGCCCGACGACGTGACCGTCTCGGTCTTCACCGCCGCCCGTTCCGATCTGATCGACCGCACCGTCGCCGCCGTCGAAGGCCTGCCCCGCACCCTCGTCCATCTCTACACCGCCACCGCACCGACGTGGCGGAACGTGGTCCTGGGGCGTTCGCGCAGCGAACTCCACGGGATGATCCTGGACGCGGCCGCCCATCTGATGCGGCGCGCCGAGGAGCGGTCAGGAGCCGATATCCGGTTCGAGTTCTCCCCCGAGGTCTTCAACCTCACCGAACCGGACTTCGTCCTGGACGTCTGTAACAGCGTCACAGAGCTGTGGCAGGCCAGCCCGGACCGGCCGGTGATCCACAACCTGCCGGCGACGGTGGAGATCGCCACCCCCAATGTGTACGCGGACCAGATCGAGTACATGGACCGCCATCTGGCGCGGCGTGACGCGGTGATCCTTTCCGTGCACCCGCACAACGACCGCGGCACCGGGGTCGCCTGCGCCGAACTCGCCGTCCTGGCAGGGGCGCAGCGGGTGGAGGGCTGCCTGTTCGGCAACGGCGAGCGGACCGGCAACGTCGACCTGGTCACCCTGGCGCTGAACCTGTACGCACAGGGCGTCAATCCCATGATCGACTTCTCCGACGTCGACGCCGTGCGCGAGGTGGTGGAGCACTGCAACCGGCTGCCCGTCCACCCGCGCCACCCCTACGCCGGCGACCTCGTCCACACCGCCTTCTCCGGGACCCACCAGGACGCCATCGCCAAGGGCCTGGCCCACCACGCCAAGCAGGCCGCGGAGCTGGGCGTGCCGCCCCAGGAGGCGCCCTGGGAGGTTCCGTACCTGCCGCTCGACCCGGGTGACATCGGCCGTACCTACGAGGAGGTCATCCGCATCAACTCCCAGTCCGGCAAGGGCGGCATCGCCCATCTGCTCCACACCCACCACGGCCTGGACCTGCCCCGGCGGATGCGTCCGGACTTCTCCGCAACGGTGCAGCGGGCCACCGACGCCGGCGGGCGGGAGCTCTCGCCCGAGGACCTGTGGGAGCTGTTCCAGGCGACCTACCTCGCCCCGGCCCGCAACGGTCCGGTCGCCCTGAGCTCCTGGAGCACCGCCGAAACCGGGCCCGGCGAGCACCGGTTCACCTGCGTCCTGGAGGAGAACGGACGGGACCGGTCGCACCAGGGGACCGGCAACGGGCCGCTGTCGGCGCTGGCCGATGCCCTCGGGAGTGCCGGTTTCCGCGTCGACATCCTCGACTACGCCGAGCACGCCACCGACGTGGGGCCCGGCAGCCCGGCCGTCGCCTACGCCGAGTGCCGGGTGGACGGGACCACGTGCTGGGGAGCCGGCTGGGACACCTCCGTTCTCGCCGCCTCGGTGCAGGCCGTCGTGGCAGCCGTCAACCGTGCCGGGCGGGCCGGACGGTGACCGCATCGCCCGTACTGCGCGTGGACCGGGCCGACCTCGTCCGCGACGGCAACCCGATCCTGCACGAGGTGTCCTTGACGGTGCGGCCGGGAGAGCACTGGGCGCTGCTCGGCGCCAATGGTGCCGGCAAGAGCACCCTGCTCGGCCTGCTGGGTGCGCTCACCCATCCCACCCGGGGCACGGTGGAAGTCCTGGGAAGCGAGCTGGGACGGATCGACCTTCGCCAACTGCGGTCCGCCGTGGGGCATGTGGACCCACGCCATGGTCCGCGCTCGCCGCTGAGGGTCCGGGACGTGGTGCTGACCGGGCTGACCAACACCGTCGAACGTGTCCCGCGCTGGGCTCCGACGCCCGAGCAGGCCGCCATGGCCGACCGCCTCATCGGCCTGCTCGGCCTCGGCGGCCGCCGCGACGCGCGCTGGCCCACCCTGTCCCAGGGCGAGCGCGGCAGGGCGCTGATCGCCCGCGCGCTCATGCCCAGCCCGCGGCTGCTGTTGCTGGACGAGCCCGCCACGGGCCTCGACGTCGCCGGCCGGGAGCAGCTCATCGAACGGATCGACACGCTCCAGCACACCTACCCCGAGCTGTCGTCGGTGCTGGTCACCCATCATCTGGAGGAGCTTCCGCCCGGCACGACGCACGCCCTGCTGCTGCGGGACGGACGCGTGCTGGCCTCGGGGCCGGTCGCCGGCGTACTGACCGGCGACCAGGTCAGCCGGTGCTTCGACCACCCGGTACACCTCGCCCGCGCCGACGGCCGGTGGAGTGTACGGACCCGCCGCCCGGCCGGGCGGTCACGGCGTGCAGCCACCGCACAACGCCATGCCCCAGCTGATCACCCCACAGTGGAGCAGAATGCTAAATATGGGGCATGAGGGAAAAATTCCGGCGAGAGGGTGATGATCCGCAGGGCTCGTCACCCTCCCCCCGGCAACGCCTCCGGTCGCTGCTGAAGCTGCGTGGGGTGCGCGCGCAGAGCGTCGCGGGCCAGGTGTTCGGGTTGCAGCTGGCGCTCGTGTTGCTGCTGGTCGTCGCGGGGGTCGTGGCCCTCGTCTTCCAGGCGCGGGGGGCGATCAGGCAGGAGGCCCGGCAGCGCTCGGTCATCGAGGCCGAGACCTTCGCCCGCGCGCCGGGCACGCTGGCCGCCATGAAGTCCGCCGACCCCACCGCGCTGCTGCAGCCCCATGCGGAGGCGGCCCGCAAGAGCGCCGGCGTCGACTACATCGTCGCGTTCCGGCCGGACGGCATCCGGTGGACCCACCCGGACCCGCAGCTGATCGGCAAGCACGTCGTCGGCGGCTCCTTCCGGCAGGCCCTCAGCGGCAAGGCGTACACCACCACGCTCTCCTCGGCCGTCGGTCCCGCGGTGAACACCGTGGTCCCGGTCGTCGACAGGGACCGTTCGGTCGTCGGGCTGGTGTCCGTCGGCATCCGCATCCAGAAGACGGAGCAGCGGGTGGCCGACCAGCTGCCGCTGCTGCTCGGCTTCGCGGTCGGGGCGCTGCTGCTGGTCACCGCGGGGACGGTGCTGGTCAACCGCCGGCTGCGGCGGCAGACGCACGGGCTGCACCCGGCCGAGATGCGGCGGATGTACGACCACCACGACGCCGTGCTGCACGCCGTACGGGAGGGCGTGCTGATCATCGGCAGTGACGGGCGGCTGCTGCTGGCCAACGACGAGGCGCGGCGGCTGCTCGGCCTGCCGGACGACGCCGACGCGGAGCGGCGGCCGGTCGACGGCCTGGGCCTGGACCCGCGGCTGAGCGCGCTGCTGACCTCCTGCCGGGAGGCGACCGACGAGGTGCATCTGGCCGGTGACCGGCTGCTGGCCGTGAACGTCCGGCCGACCGCCCCCTACGGCGGGCCGGCCGGGTGTGCGGTGACGCTGCGGGACACCACCGAACTGCGGGCGGTCTCCGGCCGGGCGGAGGTGGCCCAGGAGCGGCTGAAGCTGATCTACGACGCGGGGCTGGGCATCGGCACGACGCTGGATGTGTCGCGGACGTGCCAGGAACTGGCCGATGTCGCGGTCCCCCGGTTCGCCGACGTCGTCACCGTCGAACTGCGCGAGCCGGTGCTGCAGGGCGACGAGCCGGAGGGCGGGGCGGACACCGATCTGCGGCGGATGGCCGTCCGGGGCTTCACCGAGGACGCGCCGGTGTACCAGGTGGGCGAGGTGATCAGATTTGCGCCCGGGACGCCGATGGCGTCGAGCCTGGAGAGCGGCCGGCCGGTCCTCGTCGACGACATGCGCAGCTCCGACGAGTGGCGGGGGCAGGATCCGACGGCCACCCAGCGGATCCTGGACGCCGGTATCCGCTCGGTGATCTCCGTCCCGCTGCAGGCCCGCGGGGTCGTGCTGGGGCTGGCCGGCTTCTGGCGGTCGGAGGCCTCCGGCGGCTTCGAGGAGGAGGACCTGTCCTTCGCCGAGGAGCTGGCCGCGCGGGCCGCGGTCGCGATCGACAACGCCCGCCGCTACACCCGCGAGCACGCCCTCGCCGTCACCCTGCAGCGCAGCCTGCTGCCGCAGACCCTGCCGGCGCAGTCCGCCCTGGAGGTGGCGCACCGCTATCTGCCCGCGCAGGCGGGCGTCGGCGGCGACTGGTTCGACGTCATTCCGCTGCCCGGGGCCCGGGTCGCGCTGGTCGTCGGGGATGTCGTCGGACACGGTCTGCACGCCGCCGCCACGATGGGCCGGCTGCGCACCGCGGTGCACAACTTCTCCGCCCTCGACCTGCCGCCCGACGAACTGCTCAACCACCTGGACGAGCTGGTCAGCCATATCGACACGGACGAGGCGCGGGCGGCCGACGCGGCCGCGGACGGCCGCCGCGCGGCGGACGAGGAGGTGGTCTGGCCGGGCGTCAGCAGCGAAGCCGGCGGGACGGGTCCGGACGGCGGGCGTACCGGCATCACCGGCGCGACCTGCCTGTACGCCATCTACGACCCGGTCGGGGGCCGGGCCACCCTGGCCAGGGCGGGCCACCCCGGCCCGGCCCTGGTCCGCCCCGACGGGACGGTCACCTACCCCGATGTGCCGGTCTCCCCTCCCCTGGGCCTGGGCGGCAGCATGCCGGTGGAGACCGCGGAGCTCACCCTGGTCGAGGGTTCCCGTCTGGTGCTGTACACGGACGGGCTGGTCGAGGACCGCGACCGCGATATCGACACCGGCCTGGAGCTGCTGCACACGGCGCTGGCCTCGGGGGCGGACCGCACCCCGGAGCAGACCTGTACGGCGGTCCTCGACGCGATGCTGCCCGAGCACCCCAGCGACGACATCGCGCTGCTGGTGGCCCGCACCCGGCTGCTGGACCCCGCCCATGTCGCCGAGTGGGAGGTCCCCTCGGACCCGGCGGCCGTCGCGCCCATCCGGGCCGCCTGCCTGCGCCGGCTGCAGGCCTGGGGGCTGGAGCCGATCGAGTTCACCACCGAGCTGATCCTCAGCGAACTGATCACCAACGCGATCCGCTACGGCGCCCAGCCCATCCGGGTCCGGCTGCTCCACGACCGCGCCCTGATCTGCGAGGTCTCCGACGGCACCAGCGCCTCGCCGCATCTGCGCCGGGCCGCGACCACCGACGAGGGCGGCCGCGGTCTGTTCCTCGTCGCCCAGTTCGCCCAGCGGTGGGGCACCCGCTACACGCCGGGCGGCAAGGTCATCTGGACCGAACAGTCCCTCGACGGCCGCCGCAACGAGACCGGCCCGGAATCGGTGGACGACATCCTGGACCAGTGGGACGACGTGCCGGCGAAGTGAGGCGGCGCCCGCGACGTGAGGCGGGTCCACCGGGCTGGCTCTAGGGTCGGTGAAGGGGCCGACGATCGAGCAGGAGGCTCCGATGGTGTTGCTGCCCGAAGCGCGTGATGTGGCCCCGCGGCTGGTCACCGGTGCGTTCATGCTGAACTCCGGGCTGACCAAGCTGCGGGCGGACCAGGCGACCGCCGAGGGTGTGCACGCGATGGCCCGTACGGCGTATCCGTTCCTGGAGAAGCTGCCGGCCGGGCGGTTCACCCGGCTGCTGGCGTGTACGGAGATCGCGGTCGGCAGCACACTGCTCACGCCGTTCGTGCCGACCCGGCTGGCCGGGATGGCGCTGACGGGCTTCGCCGGCGGGCTCGTCGGCCTGTACCTGCGGCTCCCCGGGATGCGGGAGCCGGGCAGTCTGCGGCCGACCCAGGACGGGGTTCCGCTCGCCAAGGACGCCTGGATGCTGGGCATCGGGCTGGGGTTCCTGAGCGCGCGGGGCAGGGCGCGGCGGGCGGCCGCCGGCCGGTTCGGGCGGCGCGGCGCCCGGCACCGGCACCGGCACCACTGCCGGTGCCACTGCCACTGAGGTCCCTCAGCGCCTGCCGCGGCCGGCCGGCCACCGGCGGGCCGCGCGTACGGCGGCCGCGCAGCCCGCGGCCGTGAGGCCGGCGAGGAGCAGCACCAGCAGGCCCGTCCGGTCGGGCTGCCGGAAGGCCAGTTCGGCGTGCCGGTGCAGCACAAAGCCGTCGTAGAACATCCAGGACACCAGGGCCACGGCGGGCGCCAGCGGCGGCCTGGCCGGTGCGGCCGCGAGCGCGGTCAGCAGGGTGAAGACGGCGAGCGCGACAGTGGCGTGGGAGGTCTCACCGGTCAGCAGCAGTGCGGTCGCCAGCAGCGCCGCGGCGACGGCGCCGAGCGGCATGGCGAGGTCGCCGGTGAGGGTGCGGACGGGCGGCGGCCGGTGGGCGCGGCGCGGACGGCACAGCGCGGCGGTGTGCGGGACGCGGACGGTGTGCGGGACGCGGGTGGTGTGCGGCATGCGCGGTCGGCGGACCGGTGCCGGGGGGTGAAGCGCGGCCATGGGGAGCACCTCCTGCCGTGGGCCCGGGTCGGACCGGCTCTCGGGTCGCCTCCCGGTCCTGGGTCTCGACCCGGCCCTTCCGCCAGACTGCGCGCCCGGGGTGCTGCGGGAGCGCCGCAAGGGCGCCTCTTGACGCGGTGCATACGGGGTACGGACGGTTTCTGACGCGCTCTTGACGCTCCCTTGATGCGTCCTTGACGCGGCCCTGAGGTGGCCTGGAGCCGACCGACGCGGGCGCCGCTGCCGCCGATGTCGCCGGGCGCGGGGTGGGCCGGGGCGCCGGGGGCACGGTGTTGCATACTCGCTCCTCGTTGCCCGAACAGTTCGAACCGATGACCGAGAACGGCAGGACGTCACCGCATGACCACCCCCACACAGGCGGACCCCGCGCCTGCCGCCCCCGCCGCCCAACGGTGGCGCGGCTGGCTGCTGGACGGACTCAGCAGCCGCACCGGCCGGCACTCCGGGCCGCACGGCACCCCGCCGGCCGAGCACAAAGGGCACTCCTGGTGGCGCGTCATGTGCCTTACGGGCGTGGACTACTTCTCAACTCTGGGCTACCAGCCGGGCATTGCCGCGCTGGCGGCCGGACTGCTCTCGCCGTTCGCCACCCTCGTACTGATCGCGCTGACCCTGCTCGGCGCCCTGCCGGTCTACCGCAGGGTCGCCAAGGAGAGCCCCAACGGCGAGGGTTCGATCGCCATGCTGGAGCGGCTGCTGCCCTGGTGGGCGGGGAAGCTGCTGGTCCTGGTGCTGCTCGGGTTCGCGGCGACGGACTTCGTGATCACGATGACGCTGTCGGCCGCGGACGCCTCGGCACACGTGGTGGAGAACCCGTTCGCCCCGGCCGCGCTGCACGGGGCGAACCTGTGGATCACGCTGGTGCTGCTGGCGGCCCTGGGCGCGGTCTTCCTCAAGGGCTTCCGCGAGGCGATCGGCATCGCCGTCGGGCTCGTCGGGATCTACCTCGTCCTCAACATCGTCGTGCTGGCCACCTCGGCCTGGCAGGTGCTCGCGCACCCCGTGGTCGTCGGCGACTGGTGGGGCGCGATGTCCGCCGAGCACTCCTCGCCGCTGGCGATCGTCGGGGTGGCGCTGCTGGTCTTCCCCAAGCTGGCGCTGGGCATGTCCGGCTTCGAGACCGGTGTCGCCGTCATGCCGCAGGTACGGGGCGACGCGACCGACACCGACGCCCGCCCGGCCGGCCGGATCCGCGGCACCCGCCGGCTGCTGACCACCGCGGCGCTGATCATGAGCTGCTTCCTGCTGCTGTCGAGCCTGGCCACCACCCTGCTGATCCCGCAGAAGGAGTTCGAGACGGGCGGCTCGGCCAACGGCCGTGCGCTCGCCTACCTGGCACACGAGTATCTGGGCGAGGCGTTCGGCACCGTCTACGACATCTCCACCATCGCCATCCTCTGGTTCGCCGGCGCCTCGGCGATGGCGGGGCTGCTCAACCTCGTACCGCGCTATCTGCCGCGCTACGGCATGGCCCCGGAGTGGACCCGGGCGGTACGCCCGCTGGTGCTGATCTTCCTCGCCATCGCCTTCGGCGTCACCGTCGTCTTCGACGCCAGCGTCGACGAGCAGAGCGGGGCGTATGCGACCGGTGTGCTGGTGCTGATGCTCTCGGCGTCCTTCGCCTCCACCGTCGCCGCCCGGCACCGGCGGCTGCGGGCGGCCACCATCGGCTTCGGGGTCATCACCCTGGTCTTCGGATACACCCTGATCACCAATGTCATCGAGCGGCCGGACGGTCTGAAGATCGCGCTGCTGTTCATCCTCGGCATCCTGCTGACCTCGTTCGCCTCCCGCGTCCACCGCGCCTTCGAACTGCGCGCCGTACAGGTCGACTTCGACGAGACCGCCGGGCGCCTGATAGACGCCGCGACGGCCGCCGGACCGCTGCGGGTGATCGCCAACGAACCCGATGAACGGGACGCGGCGGAGTACCGGGAGAAGGAGTACAGCCAGCGCGAGGAGACCCATATCCCCGACGGCCGTCCGGTGCTGTTCCTGGAGGTGACCGTCCGGGACTCCTCGGACTTCACCACCGACCTGCACGTCCAGGGCGAGGAGCGCTACGGCGCGCAGATCCTGCGGGTGGAGGGCGCCGGCGTGGCCAACACCATCGCCGCCGTACTGATGCAGCTGCGCGAGCGCACCGGCCAGGTCC
Source organism: Streptomyces sp. NPDC002446 (assembly GCF_053595675.1). Taxonomy (NCBI): domain Bacteria; kingdom Bacillati; phylum Actinomycetota; class Actinomycetes; order Kitasatosporales; family Streptomycetaceae; genus Streptomyces; species Streptomyces sp. NPDC002446. Next base: position 41,918 of record NZ_JBSFYC010000006.1, read on the forward strand.
CGCACGCCTACTTCAACTGGACCGAGGGCCATCCCTTCAGCCATCTGCTGCGCTTCCTGGTCTTCGGCGACGGCGAGGTCGCCCCGGTCACCCGCGAGGTCCTGCGCCGCGCCGAGCCCGACCCGGCCAGGCGCCCGCGCGTCCACGTCGGCTGACGACCGCACACACCACCGAACCCGCCCGGCCGGCCCGCCGGGCGGGTTGCGGTGCTGGAGGAATTCCTGCCGGTGGACGCCCAACGCACCACCGCGCTACGGGTGTTGGCCGCCTACCACGACCACCTCGACAAGATCTTCGCCGGGGACCCGGCGCGCGGTGCGCGGGCCCCCGGCGAAGGGCCGGGCGACGACGGTCAGCGGGTGGCGGGCTCCGGGTAGAACTCGCGCGGCCGGCCGCGGTGGTCCTTGAGGCGGCCCAGCAGACTCGACGGGTATTCGATCAGCCAGTAGCTCGCCGCCGCGGCGGGCAGCGCCGCCACGAAGACGATCAGCAGGGCCAGCGGGAAGCCCGACTGGCCGGCGGGCAGCAGCCCGGCCTTGTGGAGCTGGAGCATGACCGGCTCGTGCCAGATGAAGAGGGAGTAGCTGATCAGTCCGACGGCGGTGAGCCAACGGGTCGTCAGCATCCGGTGCCAGAAGCTCTGTTGGTGTACGTGGACGGTGCTGAAGACCAGGACGACCCACAGGAGCGAGGCGAGCGGGTGGTAGAAGGTGAAGGAGAAGTTCTCCGGTACGGAGTCCAGGGACAGGGCGAACAGCCCGGCGAGCCCCAGCCCGGCCAGCGGCAGCGCGGTGCGCGGGCGGAGCCGGCCCCGGTCACCGAGGGCGGCGGTCGCCACGGCCAGTCCCATCCCGGCCGCGAAGCCGCCGAAGCGGGCCTGCGGGCCGAAGTAGACCACCCAGTCGGTGTGCGGCACACCGAACGTGTAGTGGGCGAGGGCGATCCAGGCGAGCGGCGCGGCGAACAGGAACGCACACCCCGCCGCGCACACCGCCACCCGGCTGCCGCGCCGCCGCAGCGGCCGGCAGGCCCGTACCGCCAGCGGCCCCAGCGCCACCAGCACGAGGTAGAACAGCACCTCCAGCGAGAGCGACCAGGTGGGGCCCAGGGTGTAGAAGATCCGCTGCTGGTCGAAGACATGGGTGAAGGTGAGGTGCTCGACCAGGTCCTGCCAGTTGCCCGGCAGGGTCGGGTTGCGGGTCGCCCAGACCACCAGCACGGCCAGGACGTACAGCGGAAGGATCCGGATCGTGCGCCGGAAGAGGAACAGCCGGGCGGGCTTCGTCGAGCGCCCGTCGATGGCGGCCCGCGCGTACGAGAGCGTGAGCAGATACGCGGAGAGCACGAAGAACAGGTCGATGACTTCCAGGGAGAGCACCGCGCCGAGCGCCGGGTTGTCGACCGGCGGGTGGCCGCCCTCGGCGTCGTAGCGGAAGTACTGCTGCCAGACGTGGAAGACGACGGTGCTCAGCGCGGCGAGCCCGCGGAAGCCGTCGATGGCGCTCGCCCGGCTGCGGGCCGGGGCGGTTTCGGCGCTCATCGGCGGGCCATCGCCTTCGTGGCGGCCCGCGGTGTGACCCGCCACTGCCGGTCGCCCAGCGCCTCCTTCAGATGGGCCTGCCGGGCCACCATGTTCTTGAAGTGGCTGTAGAGGAACGTCGATACCAGGAAGTACGACCAGAACCACCGGCGGCGGGCGCGCAGTTCGGGGACCGCAAGCCGCCAGGCGAAGAGCGCCTGCACGGGACCGGCCGCCATGGTGAACAGCACCGCCAGTACGCACACCGGCACCGCCCAGTCCAGCCGGTCCACACCGCCGGCCCGCCAGGCCGAGTACAGCAGGATGGGCAGGATCTGCAGCGTCAGCCAGGGCTGCACCTCGCGCCAGCCCAGCAGGACGAACAGGCCGAGCTTCTGACGTGCCGTGAAGACCGGTGAGCGCAGCCCGCGCCACAGGTGCTTGAGCGAGACCTGGAGCCAGCCCTGGGCCCAGCGCGAGCGCTGGTTCCACAGCGCCTTGACGGTGGTGGGCGCGAGCTCCCGGGAGATCAGGGTGCGGTCGACGGCGAACCGGGCGCCCTCGCCCAGTGCGCGCAGCGTGGAGTCGATGTCCTCGGTCAGCATCGAGCCGTGCATACGGGTACGGGCGAGCAGGTCCGTGCGCCAGAAGCCGTTGGAGCCGCCGAACACGCCGAATCCGTAGAGCCGGGTGCGGCCGGGGTGGCTGACCGCGTAGATCGCCTCGAACTCCACCGCGACCGTTTCGGCGACCCGCGAGCTCTCGCCGTTGCGTATCACGCAGTGGCCCTGGACGACGTCATGGCCGTTGGACAGCCAGTGCCAGGCGTCCTTGAAGGCGGTCGGGGCGGGGTGGTGGTCGGCGTCGAAGATGCCCACGAACTCGCCGCGGACGCGGGTGACCGCGGCGTTGATGTTCTGCGCCTTGGAGGTGGAGCCGGCGACCGGCAACAGCACCAGCCGCGGGTCGCGGGCGGCGATCTCGCGCAGGGTCTCCTCTACGGGCAGCGGGTGCGGCGTGTTGTACGCCAGCACGATCTCCAGCTGGTTGGGGTAGTCCAGGCGCAGGAACGACTCGACGGTGTCGACGATCGTCGCGGCCTCATTGGGCAGATAGGCGGCGATGACGGCGCTGGCCGGCGGGTACGGCGCTCCGGGCGTCTCGGGACGGGCCCTGGCGTCGAGCGAGAAGAGGCACTCCAGCACGATCAGCAGCGCGGAGAGCACCAGTCCGGCCACCACCACCCAGTACATGGCAGAGCCCAGGTCCCAGCCCAGCTCATAGGTCTGCTGGTAGAGCACGAAGGGCACGGCGACGCCGAGCAGCAGCGCCAGCACCGGGGAGAGCGCGGACAGGGCGGGACGCAGCAGCCGGCTCAGTGGCGGGCGCCGGTGGCGGGGCGGTGCGCCGCGCATCCAGGGCGCGTACCGGACGGGCCGCAGGTCCCGGTGGCGCAGCGCCTCCTGTACGGCGTCCCCGGCCTGATCGACGGCCCGGGTGCCGTCGGCGCAGCCGGTCAGCGGCAGCCAGCCGATCGCCGGGGTCAGGCGGACGTTCTCGTCGGCGACGATGAAGCGGGTGCCGGCCACGGTGGCGGCGAACCGCTCCAGGCCGCGGCGGGCGGTCTCCTCGTCGACGCCGGGCAGCAGCATCAGCAGCTGACCGTCGTCGTCCCAGCCGAGCCGGTCGCAGAAGCTGCCGAGACGCTCGGCCACACCGGCCAGCCGCTCGGCGACCTCCCGGCGCACCCGCTGCCCCAGCCGGGCCTCCAGGGCGGCCATCTCGGCCACTCCGACCACGGCGAGCACACCGCCGTGCCGGGCGGCCTCGGGGCGCCGCAGCTCGCGGTCGAGCTCGTCGAGGAAGTGCGGATGGGAGTAGAGCCCGGTGCGCGGATCGCGCAGCAGACTCTCCACCGGTACGGGAACCCGGCGGAGCTTGGCCTCGATACGGGCGGACAGCTCCACCGGATCGGAGGCCTCCGGTACGCAGTCGTCGGCTCCGTGGCGCAGCAGGTCCACCACTCCGGACGGCTCCGGGGTGGTGGTGACCATGAGCAGCGGCAGCGCCCGTCCGGCGGGATCGGTACGCACCTCACGGATCACCTCCAAGCCGCTCTCCTGGTGTGCGCCCGGTTCGTCCAGGGCGACGATGGCGTCCGGGTGGGCCTGCCCCATCCGCCGGCCGACCTCGCCGGGCGGGGCCTGGCTCACCTCGTGGCCGGTGGCGCGCAGGGTCTGGGTGAGCCGCTCCCGGCGCGGCCCCGGAGCGCCGACGACCAGCACGTGCCCGGCGTCGGGGGCGGGGCCGTCGTCGGGGGCGGGAGCGTCGTACGGGGCGTGCCCCGCGTCGTCGAGCAGGGCCACGGGTGAGCCCTGGGAGTTGTCGTGGTGCGAAGTGAGCACCGGGGAATGTCCTTTCGTGCAAGGAGACATGCGAAAGCGGACCCGGTCGCCGGGGTGCGGCACTTCCGGATCGTCAGCCGTCAGCCGGCTGCCAGAGGCATGACCGTCAGATGCGTGACATGCGCGACGCCGCGGTCGACCGCGGCTTGCGTCTCTCCGCGGGACGGACGGGGGCGCAGCGGCACACGGCCGCTAAGGCAGGCTCCAAGCTTCGCGCGCAGGCGCGTTCCAGCACTGATCGCATAGGAAGGGTCCCATCCTGATCGGATTGTGGGGGGAGGACCGGATGTCAGGTGTGCCGCCGTCCGGCACCGCTGAACGAGGCCGGACGACAACGCCAGCCTCAGGGATCACTGTGTCACCCCTCCCTCATCTGCGTAACGCTCTCATTACAGACGACTGTCGGAGCGATTCCGTGACCCGCTACCACCCGGTAAGCACCGGGGCATCGGCTATACCCAGTAAGCGAGTTGATGAGCGGAATCGGACAGATAGTGCACATTGCCCGCGCGCCCACCCGTCGGCTCCCGCGCCTTCGACTCGAAGGGAACTGGAGGTTCGTACCTATGGACGATCTGTTAATCTGCCCGCCCCTGGATGTTCCTCCATCTCCCCGCCCCCAAAGCGCCCCGCGAACGCCGGGCGCAGCGAGGTGTCCCGTACGTGTACAGCACTCCCTTTTCCCCCGCAGAGGCCAGATCCGCGCGGGCCCGGGTGGGCCTGAGTACGGCTCAGGTCGCCCAGTCCATGACGGCCTGCGGCGCACCGGTCCGCCCCGAGCTCATCGAGGCCTGGGAGTACGGCTCCCAGGTGCCGACCGAGCCGCAGCTGTTCGCCCTGGCCGATGTCCTGTGGTGCCCGCCGACCGCGCTGATGGGCGTGGAGCCGCGGACGCTGGCCGAACACCGGATGGCCCGTCAGCTGGGCGTGGAGCGCCTGGCGCAGCTGATCGGCATGGACCCGGCGGCGTACCGGGCCGCGGAGGGCGCACAGCAGTGGCGGGGTGACTACCGCCAGACCAAGGCGCTGGTGGAGGCGCTGGGACTGTCGCTGCGCAAGCTGATCGGGGTGATGGGGCGGGACGAGGAGCTGGCCGGGCATCTGCGGTCGGCCATCGACGGACGCTGGAAGGCGCATGTCGCTCCCGTCATCGAGATCACCACGCTCAACAAGACCCGGGTGAGCGACGCGCTGCGCACGATGCACGGCGAGTTCGCGGAGTTCTCCGAGCGCTACATGGGGCATCTGGTGGCGCGTAACGACGACTCCCGGCTCAAGGAGGTCGCCGCCGAGCGCTCGGCGTATCTGCGCCGGCTGACCGACCACTTCTGGGAGCTGATCGGGGAGGCCGGCGAGGCGCCGCCGTTCAACACGGTCACCACCCACTGACGTCCCGTCGGCGGCCGGCGGGACGGGCCGGGATCCGGCTTCCCGGATCCGGCTTCCCGCGCCCCTCCCCGCCCCTCGCCTCAGCGGGTGGGGAGTCCCCAGTGCGGCCCCTGCGGATCGTGCGGACCGCCCGGGACGCCCGGGACGCCCGGGACGCCCGGACCCTGCGGGGCGTAGGGGTCCGCCGGACGGGCGTAGGGATCCGCCGGACGTCCCTGCGGGGCGTACGGGTCCACCGGTGCGCGGGGCCCCGCGGGCTCCTGCGCGTCCCCCGGCGGGTAGGCGTCCGCCGCCTCGTCGTCGTCCTCCATCTCGTCCCAGTCGATCTCCACCGACTTGCGGCGGGTGAAGACGTTGAAGACCAGGTTCAGCAGGATCGCGGACAGACCACCCAGCGTGATGCCGCTGTTGAGGACCGCCCGGACGCCGTCCGGCATCCGCTCGAAGAACGGCGCGACCGCGGTCGGCAGCATCGAGGCACCCAGGCTGACGGCCAGGATCAGGGCGTTGCGCTCCTCGCGCAGATCGACCTTGCCCAGGATCTGGATGCCGACGGTGGCGACCATGCCGAACATCGAGATCGCCGCGCCGCCGAGCACCGGGTGCGGAATCGCGGCGACCAGGCTGCCCGCCTTCGGCAGCAGACCCAGAACGATCATGAAGCCGCCGGCCGCGACCACCACGAAGCGGCTCATGACCTTGGACATGCGCACCAGGCCGATGTTCTCGGCGAAGGCCACATAGGGGAACGAGTTGAAAACGCCGCCGAGAACGGTCGCCGCGCCGTCCGCGCGCAGCGCCCTGGCGACGGTGTCGTTGTCGACCCGCTTACGGGTGATCTCCCCGATGGCATAGACGTCACCGGTGGTCTCCACCATGGTGATCAGCATGACGACGAGCATCGCGATGATGGGGAACAGCTCGAACTTGGGCATTCCGTAATGGAAGGGCGTACTGACGCCGAACCAGTCGGCATTCTGCACCGCGCTGAAATCCACATCACCGAAGGCCCAGGCGACCGCGGTACCGCCGATAAGTCCGAGCAGCACGGCGAGGCTGCTCAGGTACGGCTTCCCGATCCGCACCACGGCGAGAATGAACAGCAGGGTGCCCAGGGCGTATCCGAGGTTCTTGAGGTCGCCGTATTCGGGCTTCCCCATCAACTGCGCGCCGCCGGCCGCGTCCTGCAGCGCCTGCGGAATCAGGGTCAGGCCGATGATGGTGAGGATGGTGCCGATGACCACCGGCGGGAAGTACTTCACCAACTTGCTGAAGAACGGCGCGAACAGGAACGTCGCTATGCCCGCGGTGATCACCGCGCCGTAGACGACGAGCAGTCCGGCGGTGCCGCCGCCCGCGCCCTGGCCGATGGCGATCATCGGTGAGACCGCGGTGAAGGTGACGCCCTGGACCAGCGGCATCCTGGCGCCGATCCGCCACACCCCCAGGGCCTGGATGATCGAGGCGATACCGCAGGTCAGCAGGTCCGCGTTGATCAGGTAGACGAGCTGGTCACGGGAGAGCCCCAGGGCGTTTCCGAGCAGGATCGGGACGATGACCGCGGCCGCGTAGAAGGCGAGGACGTGCTGGAAACCGTAGAGGGTGAGTTTGCCGACGGGGAGCACCTCGTCGACGGGGTGCGCCCTTGGGCGAGGGGACTGCTGAGGGTTTTGTCGGGAGACTCGTGCCATCTCTGCCTTGCCTTCACGAGGTAGGTGAATAAGAAGGGACCGGCGCCGTCGTGTCCGGGACGACAGACGGGCCGGCTGGGTCCCACAAAGCCGACGTTTGGCGGTGTTGCCGACACCACGTAGCCCTGTGCTGCACTTTGCGTCCTGGTTCGGCAGGACTTCCTTCGATCAGCGCGGCAAACTCCGTTATTTCCATGGAATTTGCAGGTTGGACTAATCGGACGCTCACCCTAGTTGACCTGTGCCGTTTCTCGCGAGTAACCGGTCGTATTCGCTCGCAAAGGGAAGGGAACATGCCCCGAAATCCCGTTTTGCGGAGGGACTTTGTGTGCTGTGGTGCGGGTTCGTGAACAGGCGGGGCGCGGCCCGCCGCCGTAAAATCCTGGTATGGCTGAGCGGCCGGATGCGCCCACCGCGCCTGAACTCGTCGTCGAGTCCGACGGCGGCACCCAGGTGATGAGCCCCAGCCGCGTCTACCACGTCGGACGGGACCCGCAGAGCGAGGTCGTGCTGAAGGACGCCAGGGTCTCCTGGCACCACGCGGTCCTGCGGGCCGAGGCCGGCCACTGGATGGTGGCGGACGAGGGCAGCACGAACGGCACCTACGCCGACGGGCGCCGCGTCCAGGAGTCCGGGGTCGGACCGGGCAGCGTGATCCGGTTCGGCAACCCCGCCGACGGGCCGTGCGCGGTGCTCTCCGGGGTGCCGCGGCCCGGCCCGGTCGACCGGCCGTCCGCGGTCTCCCACCCCGCAGGCACCCATACCTTCCGCCGCCCCACCTCCGTACGGCCGATCCCGGCCGCCCGGACCACCCGGATCGGCCGTTCCCCCGACAACGACCTGGTCATCGACGACCTCTCGGTCTCCCGCCGGCACGCCGAGCTGCGGTCCGGCCCCGAGGGCTTCGAGATCGTGGACCTCGGCAGCCACAACGGCACCTACCTCAACGGCCAGCCGGTGCAGCGGGCCCCGATGATCCCCGGCGACATCGTCGGCATCGGCCACTCCTCGTTCGCCCTGGTCGGCGACGAGCTGCAGGAGTTCGTCGACACCGGCGAGGTGTCGCTGGACGTCCAGGGCCTGGCCGTCCGCGTGGACAAGGGCAACAAGATCCTGCTGGACCGGGTGTCCTTCCCGGTGGGTGAGAGGACGCTGCTCGCCGTGGTCGGCCCGAGCGGCGCCGGCAAGTCGACGCTGCTCAACGCGCTGACCGGGCTGCGCCCCGCGGACGACGGCACGGTGCTCTACGACGGCCGCGACCTGTACCGCGACTACGCCGAGCTGCGCCGGCGCATCGGCCTCGTACCGCAGGACGACATCCTGCATCTGCAGCTCACCGTGCGGCGCGCCCTCACCTACGCCGCGCAGCTGCGCTTCCCGGAGGACACCGCGAAGGCCGAGCGGCAGGCCCGGGTCGACGAGGTGATCCATGAACTGGGCCTCGACCAGCGGGTCGACCAGCCCATCCACAGCCTCTCGGGCGGCCAGCGCAAGCGGGTGAGCGTGGCGCTGGAGCTGCTGACCAAGCCGTCGCTGCTCTTCCTCGACGAACCGACCTCCGGCCTCGACCCCGGTATGGACCGCTCCGTGATGCATATGCTGCGCAGCCTGGCGGACGACGGCCGCACCGTCATCGTCGTCACCCACAGCGTGCTGAGCCTGGACGTCTGCGACCGGCTGCTGGTCCTGGCGCCGGGAGGGACGATCGCCTACTACGGGCCGCCGCAGGAGGCACTGCCGTACTTCGGGTACGCGCAGTGGCCGGAGGCGTTCGAGGCCTTCGAGAACGACAAGGGCCGGGCCTGGGCGGACGAGTACCGCGCCTCCCCGCAGCACCGGCGCTATATCGCCATGGACACCCACCAGCCCCCGCGCCCCCGCCAGGCGCCGTCGGGGCCGGTGGAGGCACACAAGGCGCAGAGCTGGGGAGCCCAGCTGAGCACCCTGGTCCGGCGGTATGCGGCGGCGCTGACCGCCGACCGGACGTTCCTGATCATCATGGTCGCGCTGCCGTTCGTGATGGGTGCGATGGCGCACGCCCTGGCCGGCTCCGCGCTCACCGCCGATTCGGCGTTCAACGCGCTGCTGATCCTGTGCGTCGGAGCGGTGCTGACCGGCGCCGCCAACGCGGTACGGGAGCTGGTCAAGGAGCGGGCGATCTACCAGCGGGAGAGAGCCGTCGGGCTGTCCCGCTCGGCGTATCTGATGTCCAAGGTGCTGGTGCTCGGGACGATCACGGTCGTGCAGGCCGTGGTGCTGACGTTGGTGGCGCTGACCGGCGTCCGGCTGAACGCGCCGGGCGGCAAGGGCGTGTTGCTGCCGCCGCTGCTCGAAATCACCCTGGCGGTGGCGCTGTTGGCCTTCACCGCCATGATGCTCGGCCTGTTCGTGTCGGCGCTGGTGCGCAAGGAGGAGGTCACCATGCCGCTGCTGGTCCTCCTCGCGATCGTCCAGGTGGTGTTCTGCGGTGCGCTGCTGGATCTGCACGGCGTACCGGTGCTGGAGCAGCTGGCCTGGCTGGTGCCGTCCCGGTGGGCGCTGGGGGCCATGGCGGGCACCATCGACCTGCCGCATCTGATACCGCAGGGGGCCACGGATCCGCTGTTCCGGCACGCTCCGGGGGTCTGGCTGCTCGATATGGGCATGATGATCGTGCTCTCGCTGGTCCTCGGTTTCGTGGTCACCAAGCTGCTGCGGCGGCACGAGCCCGAGATCATGCGCGAGTAGCACCGAGGAGCCGCCTGTGACCTCGTCCGCTTTCCTCCCCAGTCATGTCGTCCCGCCGGAGGGCATGGCGACCTGGTCGGCCCCGGACGCGAGCCTGCCGAGCGCACCGCTCGATCCGCTGCTGCCGGTCCAGGTCGTCGACCGGCGCGGCGACTGGGCGCTGGCGCTGTGCTCCAACGGCTGGTCGGCCTGGGTCGACGGCCGGCTGCTGCTGACCGTGCCGCGCGAGCCGCCGACCGCCGCGCAGCCCGCCGCCCGCACCGCGGACCCCCGGCCGCTGCTCGGCGCGGCGGAGGGCGAACTGGGCAGATACCGGCAGCTGGTCGAGGAGCTGGCCGCCGGCCGGATCGACCGCGCGTCCTTCGCCGAACGGACCCGGGGCACCCGGGTGGGGGTGGTCGTGGACGGCGACGCGGTCTGGCTGTACGACGCCCGGCACGAGCGGTGGTGCTACTGCGACGGGGTGTCGCTGCAGACCTACGCGGTGAGCTCGGGACCGTCGTCGCAGCGCTCCGGGCAGGAGGCGGCGTCGGCGTCGGATCCGGGGCGTCCGGAGCCGGGGCGGGCGACGCCGTCCGGGCCCCGGTCGGCCGCCCCTCCCCCCTCCGCGCCGGGTGCGCAGCCGACGCAGGCGGCGCAGTACTCGGAAGGGCGCTCCGCCCCGCCGGATGAGGCCCCGTGACCGACGAGCCGGCCGACCGGAGCCGGGAGCGCTCCACCGCCCCCGACTCCTCCGGGCTGCGCGGACGCCAGATCGCCGGATACCGGCTGCAGGACGAGATCGGCCGGGGCGGGATGGCCGTGGTCTACCGGGCCGAGGACCTGAAGCTCGGCCGCATCGTGGCGGTGAAGCTGCTGGCGCCCGAGCTGGCCCGCAACGACACCTTCCGGCAGCGCTTCGCACATGAGTCGCGGGTCGCCGCGGCCATCGACCACCCGCACATCGTGCCGGTCTTCGAGGCCGGGGAGACCGACGGCATGCTCTACATCGCGATGCGCTACGTCGAGGGGCGGGACCTGGCCGCGCTGCTCGACCGCGACGGCCCGCTGCCTCTGGAGACCGCCTGCCGCATCGCCCTCCAGGTGGCCTCCGCGCTGGACGCCGCCCATGCGCACGACCTCGTGCACCGGGACGTCAAACCGGGCAACATCCTGATCGCCGAGGGCACCGACAGCGACCGTCCCGAGCACGCCTATCTGACCGACTTCGGGCTGACGAAGAAGTCGCTCTCACTGACCGGGTTCACCGGCGTCGGCCAGTTTCGTCGGCACGCTGGACTACGTGGCGCCCGAGCAGATCTCCGGCCGCCCGGTGGACGGCCGGTGCGATGTCTACAGCCTGGCGTGTGTGCTCTTCGAGATGCTGACCGGGTCGCCGCCGTTCCGGCGCGACGACGACATGGCGCTGCTGTGGGCGCACCAGTACGATCCGCCGCCGGCGCTGACCGAGCTGCGCCCCGATCTGTCCCCGGCCGTCGACGAGGTGTTCGCCCAGGCCCTGTCCAAGGCACCGGAGAACCGCTACGAGACCTGCCGGGGCTTCGTGGCGGCGCTGCGCACGGCCGGCCGGACCGAGCCGCCCAGGCTGCCGCCGGACGATCGGGACCAGGACCGGGACCGGGACCAGGGCCAAGACCGGGACCGGGGCGTCGGCACGACGGGCCCGGGCGATGGGGCCGGCACCGCGCCCCCGCCCCCGCCGTCGTGGGCGGTCCCGGTGTTCCCCGGCTCCACGCGCTGACCGGCGGCGGGCACCGCGGGAGACCCGAGGCCATACCCGCCACCCGCAACCCGCTCGCGTGTTCGATTTCCGGGGTGACAGCATGGTGAGCATGGTGAGCAGACAAGAGGCCCCTCAGGAGCCCGGTGCCCGTACCGCCGGGGACTGGCCGCACGAGGCGGAGATCCCCCATGACCTTCGGGCGGCGAAGGCGCTGGTGTACGACCCGAGCGGGTTCACGTGCTCACAGCCGGTGCCGGAAGCCGAGAGCGCCGAGTACGCGGCGCACGAGTTCACGCTGGACGGTCTCTTCGTCAAGTACCGCGTGGCCAAGACGACCCCGACGAAGGCCGGTCAGTTCGTCACGGTGTGGAAGAGGTCCGCGGGCGGCCCGATCCAGCCCTTCGACGCCGCCGACCCCGTGGACCTGTTCGTCATCAGCACCCGCGAGGGCGAGCGGTTCGGGCAGTTCGTGTTCCCGCGGGAGGTGCTCTGCGCACGGGGCATCGTGTCGCGGAACGGCTCCGGCGGGAAACGGGCGTTCCGCGTCTACCCGCCGTGGGTGACGACCACCAGCCGCCAGGCCCGCAGCACACAGTCCTGGCAGTCGGAGCACTTCCTGCGGGTGCCGGAGGACGGAACCGTCGACGGCGCCCGCGCCCGCCGGCTCTACCGGCCCGGCCGGCCCTGACCCATCAGACGGGGCCTGGGGCCTAGCGCTGAGGTACCTCCCCCGGATGCCGTACGCCCCGCGCGAGCAGGCTGCCGAGGAAGCCGGTGGCCAGCCCCCAGGCGGCGCCCACGCCCACCAGACGCAGGAGCTGCGGCCGCAGGGTGAGCCCGCCGCCCAGGTCGCCGCCGAGGTCGCCGACGCCGATCAGGGAGAGCCCGTAGTGGGCCTCGATCCGGGTGAGCAGTCCGACGACGAACAGGGTGAGCGCCAGCGCCGCGGCCATCTCGACGGCGTGCCGCCAGGCCGGCAGCCGCGCCGGGGAGCGGACCGCCGCGGTGAAGGCGGCGGTCAGCAGCACCACGGCCGCCAGCGCCACCAGCAGCCAGGCCCGGCCGTCGTGTTCGGCGATCGAGCCGACGTCGAGGGTCCGCTGTCCGCGGGCGCGCAGCACCTGGTCCAGCACGTGCGGCAGCGGCAGGCCGAGGGCCTTGTCGACGTGCCCCACCCAGCCGCCGCCGGCCCCCAGGCCCAGCGCCATCCAGGCCAGGTTCGGCAGCCCGAGGAAGAGCACCGCGCAGGTCTGCGCGGGGCGGTCCTTGGCGATCAGCTCGACGACGCCGATGATCAGCCCGATCGCCACATAGATCAGCAGTGTCAGCAGCATGGCGAAGGCCGGCGGCCGTACGGAGTCCTGGAAGTGCAGCAGCCGGGAGGAGAGCGGCGCCCGGCGCGAGACGAGGAAGGTCAGCGCGAGCACCGCCAGCACCCACAGCAGCGCGAAGCCGAGCGTCGCCGGCACGTCGGCGGAGAAGCCGACGGTGGGGGTGGTGCCCAGCTCGGCGCCGATCTCGTCGGCGAGGTCGTTGCCCACCGAGATCCGGAAGTCGTGCCGGGCGGCGAGTGCGACCAGCAGCACCAGCACCAGCCAGCACACCGTCGTACGGGCGATCCGGCCGAGCAGCTCCCGGGCGCCGGCCACCGCCCGGTGGCGCAGCGGCCGCAGGAAGACGGCACCGGTCACCAGCGCACCGGCCAGCGTGACCGACAGCGGTACGGCGTCGAGCGTGGCGTCCGCCTGTCCGATGATCCCCGCCTCGCCGGACAGCGTGACCGAGCCGCCCGCGGCGATCACGACGGCCGCCGCGACCACCGAGGGGAACGCCCCGCCGGGCAGGTCCGCCGCACCGGCCGCCCACAGGCCGAGCGCGGCGACCACGATCATGGTGACGACGCCTGCCGCGGCCGCACCGAGCGCTTCCCCCCAGGCCCGGACGGCGGGCGGTACGCCGGGCGTGTGTACCGGGCCGGGCGGGCCGGTGGACGCGGGGCCCCGCAACTGGCTCACGCTGCCTCCTGGTCTGTCGCGGTGGGTGCGGCACCCACCACCGTAAGCACGCCGCGTACCGCCCCGCTTGCGGACAGTGCCGAACCCGGGCACACAATTGCCTAGACACTGACGAACCAGGGTGAACCAGTGCGAACCAGGGCATTGTTCGCGCCCGGATGGCCCGCACACGCCGGAAGGGGGTTCCGTGACCTCGCCACCGCCCTCCGACAGCCGCCCGACAGGGCCGCCGTCGGGCCCTCTCTCCGACACACCGTCCGGCCCGTCGCACGAGCCGACGCAGGTGAGCACGCAGCCATGGCAGCCGCAGCCCAAGACCCCCGGGCCGCCCCCGCCACCCGGCGGCCCGGGCAAGGGAGGCGGCGGAGGCGGCGGCGGGGGCGGTGGCGGAGAGGGCGGCGGACCCTGGTGGCGGTCCGTGCCGCGGGTGGCGATCCTGGTGGCCGCCGTGGTCGCCGCGGTGATCCTGATCGTCGTACTCACCCGGCCGGAGGAGACCGCCGCGGCCGAGGTCTTCGCCGAACCGGCCGGCTCGACCGGCCAGAACCCGGTCACGGATTCCACGGCGAACGGCACCGCCCCCGCCCGGTCCGCCATCCCCAAAAAGCCCACCAAAGGCTCAAATGCCATCATCTCGGGCGCAACGCCCGGCCTCTACGGCGGCACCCGGCACAGCGCGAGCTGCGACATCGAGAAGCAGGTCAGATTCCTGGAGAGCGTCCCCGCGAAGCAACGGGCGTTCGCCCGCGTCGTGGGCCAGACCCCGGAGAACCTCCCGTCCTATCTGCGGTCGCTGACGCCCATCCAGCTGGCCTACGACACCCGGGTCACCAACCACGGCTACAAGGACGGCAAGGCCTACCCCTTCCAGTCGGTGCTGCAGGCCGGCACCGCGGTGCTGGTCGACCCGTACGGGGTGCCCCGGGTGCGCTGCAAGTGCGGGAACCCGCTGACGGCGCCGCAGCAGCTGCCGAAGGGGGCGAAGACCAGGGGCGAGAAGTGGGCGGGATACCAGCCCACCAACGCGGTCGTCGTGAAGCCCGCAAGGACCGACGTCCGCGAATTCACCCTGCGCGACCCGAAGACGGGCAAGTGGTTCAAGCGGCCCGAGGGCGCCGACGGCCCCGCCAAGGACCACCCGGTCGCCCCGCCGGCCAAGACCCCCAGCGGCCCCGCCTCCTCCCAGCCCCCGCCGACCACCGCGTCACCCCCGACCGACGGGACCACCCCCGGCGAAACCGACACCTCGCCGCCCGGGACGACCGGGACCACCGGCACGACCGGGACCAACGGGACCAACGGGACCACCGGAACCACCGGAACCACCGGCACGAACGGAACGACCGGCACGAACGGGACGACCGGCACGACGGACACCGGAACTCCGACGGAGGGCACCGGAGGGGCCAGCACCACCGGAGGGGCCGACACCACCGGCGGGAGCGACACCACCGGCGGCTCCGACACCACCGGCGGTACGACCGGTTCGCCGTCCGGCAGCAACGGATCACCCGGCGGTGAGCCCCACACGTAACGGCGGCGGGGCCACGCCGGCCGGCTGAGGCACGGGCCGGCACTCCCCCGGCCCGCCCCTTCGATATCGAACTGTGTCCTAATATTCGGTGCACCGGACAACCACCACAGCAGTCAGACCCTCTGCATAGACGGCGGGTGCATTGGCGGCCTTTGACGGTTACGCCCTCACAGGGCCGGACCCGCCAACGCCAGTCGTCCTGCTTTGGAGGGTCCCCGTGCACGCCGCACTTCGTCGCCACCCCGCCCGGTTGATACCCGCCCTGATAGCGGCGGCCGGCCTGCTGACCGCGTGCGGGGGCGGTGCCGATTCGTCGAAGGCCGACGAGCCGGCGGCCAAGGTGACCGTCACCCCCGCCGGCGGCAGCAAGTCGGCCAAGCTCGGCTCGGCGATATCCGTACGGGCCGCGGACGGAAAGCTCACGTCGGTCGAGGTCAAGGACGACGACGGCGGCACGGTCACCGGACACCTGGCCGGTGACGGCACGTCATGGACGTCGGACGGCAAGGTCCGGCCGAAGACCACCTACACCGTGAAGACCAGGGCCAAGTCGACCGGGGGCAAGGAGTCCGCCGCCACCTCGGTCTTCACCACGGAGCAGGCCGACAAGGTCAACAAGCTCACCAACACCCCGGGCGGCGGGCAGACCGTCGGCACCGGAATGCCGATATCGATCCTCTTCGACCACCCGATAGCCGAGGACAAGCGCGCCGAGATCGAGAAGGCGCTGAAGGTCACCACCCAGCCGAAGGTGGAGGGCGCCTGGGGCTGGGTCAAGGACTGGAGCGGCAAGAACCGGATCGACTGGCGCCCCAAGGACTACTGGCCGGCCGGCACCAAGGTCTCGGTGAAGGGCGCGCTGGGCGGTATCGACTCCGGCGCCGAGGGCGGCTGGTTCGCCCGGGACTACAACTTCGGATTCACCATCGGCGCCGACCACAAGGCCGTCATCGACGTTCCCTCGCACACCCTGACCATGTACGAGAACGGCAAGAACGTCGGCACCATCAGCGGCTCCGCGGGCTCCCCGCAGGACCCGACCCGCGGCGGCGTGCACACCGTACGCAGCAAGAACGCGGCCGAGACGATGGACTCCTCCACCATCGGCCACGGCGACGAGTGGATGCTGGACTCGAAGTGGGTCACCCACCTCACCGCCTCCGGCACCTTTCTGCACTCCGCCCCGTGGAACAAGCAGATCGGCGTGGTCAACAACAGCCACGGCTGCTTCGGCATGACCACCGCGGACGCCAAGAAGGTCTACGACTTCCTGACGATCGGCTCCACGGTCGAGGTGAAGGGCACCAGCAACCCCAACAAGACCGACGTCGGCAACGGCCTGGAGGTCTGGCAGGAGACCTGGCAGCAGTGGCAGCAGCGCAGCGCGCTGAAGTGACGCCCGGCGCCTGACCGCAGTGCGCGCACGCCGCCGCCCGGCCTTCCGGGCGGCGGCGTGCGTCGTACCGGGCCCGGGGAGGACATCCGGTCAGCGGATCCCGCCGGTCGTACGGCGGTATGTGGAGCGCCGGTCCTCGATGTCGGCCCAGCGGTCCCCGTAGACGTTCTCGGTGATGGCCGGCTCCCGCAGGAAGTCGTGCGGGAAGCCCAGCGGCACCGCGCTCACCGCGTCCAGCCGGGCCAGCGCGTCGGCGTCCAGCTCGACACCGACGCTCGCGAGGTTGTCGGCGAGCTGGCTCTCCTTGGTGGCCCCGATGATCGGGACGATGTTGCCCGGCCGGCTGCGCAGCCACGCCAGCGCCACCTGCGCCGGGCTCCAGCCGCCCTGCTCGGCGATCTCCAGCACCGCGGTGACGGTCTCGTCCCCCGCACCGTCCCGCGGGTCGCCAGCGACGACGTCCAGCCGCCCGGTCCCGCCACGGCGGTACTTTCCGGTGAGCCTCCCGGCGGCGAGCGGCGCCCAGGCCAGCACGGCCAGGTCGAAGGCGCGGGCCTGCGGCAGCAACTCCCGCTCCGGCGTGCGCTCCAGCAGGTTGTAGCGCAGCTGCGAGCCCGCGAAGGCCGTCCAACCGCGCAGCTCGGCGAGCGTGTTGGCCTGCGCGATCTCCCAGGCGGGCCAGTCGGAGACGCCGATGTACTGGACCTTGCCGGAACGCACCAGGTCGTCGAGCGCCCGCATGACCTCCTCGACCGGGGTGAAGTTGTCCCGTGCATGCACCCACAGCACATCGAGGTGGTCGGTGCGCAGCCGGTCCAGACTCGCCTCCACCGACCGGACGAGGTTCTTGCGGTGGTTGCCGGCCGCGTTCACATCGCCCTTGCGGGTCGCGCAGGTGTACTTGCTGGCGAGGACGAACCCGTCCCGGCGCCCTTCGAGCAGCTCCCCGAGCATCCGCTCGGCGGCGCCGTCAGTGTAGTTGTTCGCGGTGTCGACGAAGTTGCCGCCGGCGTCCGCGTAGGCGTCCAGGATCCGGCCGCTGGTCTCCTTGCCGGCGCCCCACCCCCACTCCTCGCCGAAGGTCATGGTCCCCAGGCTCAGCTCGCTCACCCGCAGACCGGTCCTGCCGAACAGTGTGTAGCGCACGGTGTTCCCTTCGCTCGGTACGTGATCGGCACGCTAGGCGCTGGAGCGCACTCCAGCTCAAGGCCTGCTCGAATGCGGATACCCGATGCCTGCGGAAGGGCCTAAGGTGACGAGTGCGTCTGGTTCGCCCTGCCCGCCAGGCAGGCGCGTCGTAAGAGGGAACCCGGTGTGAATCCGGGACTGCCCCGCAGCGGTGAGTGGGAACGACCGCCGTCATACGCACTGGACCCGGCCGGGTCTGGGAAGCGACGGCCAGTAGGTGTCCGCCTCGGCGGATGTGCCCACGAGTCCGAATACCTGCCAGTGCCCCCGTGCGACCTGTGTGCGGGGTGATCTCGGTGACCTCGAGGGCGGGTCGGCGGACAAGTCAGGCGGCACGGGCGGCGGCAGCGCACCCACCCATCCGCCCGGTTCGGCCACCCTTCGCGCCCTCCCCCGTCCCCGGGGTCGAGTCGACACTCGCGAAGGAGAGTTCCGTGACCAGCACATCCGCAGCGGCGGCAGTACGGGCCACCGTGCACGGCTACCCCCGGCAGGGGCAGAACCGTGAACTGAAGAGGGCCATCGAGGGCTACTGGAAGGGCCGGGTGAGCGCGGACGCCCTGCGGACCACCGCGGCCGGGCTGCGCCGCGGCAACTGGCAGCGGCTCGCCGAGGCCGGTATCGACGAGGTGCCGACCGGCGACTTCTCCTACTACGACCACGTCCTGGACACCAGCGTGATGGTCGGTGCGATCCCGGAGCGGCACCGTGCCGCGGTGGCCGCCGACCGGTTGGACGGCTACTTCGCGATGGCCCGCGGCACCCAGGAGGTGGCGCCGCTGGAGATGACCAAGTGGTTCGACACCAACTACCACTATCTCGTACCGGAGTTGGGCCCGGACACGGTCTTCGCCGCGGACTCCGCCAAGCAGGTCGCCGAGCTGACCGAAGCCCTCGAACTCGGCCTGGCCGCCCGCCCGGTGCTGGTCGGCCCGGTCACCTACCTCCTGCTGGCCAAGCCCGCGCCCGGCGTCGCGGCGGGCTTCGATCCGCTGACACTGCTCGACCGGCTGCTGCCCGTCTACGCCGAGGTGCTCGCCGACCTCCGGGCGGCGGGCGCCGAGTGGGTGCAGCTCGACGAGCCCGCCCTCGTCCAGGACCGCTCCCCCGCCGAGCTGAACGCCGCGGCGCGCGCCTACCGCGACCTGGGCACCCTCACCGACCGCCCGAAGCTGCTGGTCGCCTCGTACTTCGACCGGCTCGGCGAGGCGCTGCCGGTGCTGGCGAAGGCGCCGGTCGACGGGCTGGCGCTGGACTTCACCGGCGCCGCGGCCGCCAACCTCGCCGATCTCGCCGCGGCCGGCGGGCTGCCCGGCAAGCGGCTGGTGGCCGGCGTCGTCAACGGCCGCAACGTCTGGCTCAACGACTTCGAGAAGTCGCTGGCCACGCTGGGCACCCTGCTCGGCCTCGCCGACCGGGTGGACGTGTCCTCCTCCTGCTCGCTGCTGCACGTCCCGCTGGACGCCGCCGCCGAGCCCGAGGTCGACCCGCAGATCGCCCGCTGGCTGTCCTTCGCCCGTCAGAAGTGCGCGGAGATCGTCACGCTGGCGCGCGGCCTGGCCCGGGGCACCGGGTCCATCAGGGCCGAACTCGCCGCCAACCGCGCCGCCCTGGCCTCCCGGGCCGGCTCCGCGCTCACCCATGACCCCGCGGTACGCGCCCGCGCCGCGGCCGTCACCGACGGCGACGCGCGCCGCTCGGCACCGTACGCCGAGCGGGCCGCCGCCCAGCGCGCCCACCTCGGGCTGCCGCTGCTGCCGACGACCACCATCGGCTCGTTCCCGCAGACCGCCGAACTGCGCACCGCCCGCGCCGACCTGCGCGCCGGCCGGATCGACGCCGCGGCCTACGAGGAGCGCATCGCGGCGGAGATCCACGAGGTCCTCGCCTTCCAGGAGAAGGCCGGTCTCGACGTCCTCGTGCACGGCGAGCCGGAGCGCAACGACATGGTCCAGTACTTCGCCGAGCAGCTCACCGGCTACCTCGCCACCCGGCAAGGCTGGGTCCAGTCGTACGGCACCCGCTATGTCCGCCCGCCGATCCTGGCCGGGGACATCTCCCGGCCCGAGCCGATGACGGTCCGCTGGACGACCTACGCCCAGTCCCTCACCGAGCGGCCCGTCAAGGGCATGCTCACCGGCCCGGTCACCATGCTCGCCTGGTCCTTCGTCCGCGACGACCAGCCGCTCGCCGACACCGCCCGGCAGGTCGCGCTCGCCCTGCGCGACGAGGTGGCCGACCTCGAAGCGGCCGGCACCGCGGTCATCCAGGTCGACGAGCCCGCCCTGCGCGAGACGCTGCCGCTGCGCGCCGCCGGCCGCGACGCGTATCTGGCCTGGGCCACCGAGGCGTTCCGCCTCTCCACGGGCGGCGTCCGCCCGGGCACCCAGATCCACACCCACATGTGCTACGCCGAGTTCGGCGACATCCTCCAGGCGATCGACGACCTGGACGCCGATGTCATCAGCCTGGAGGCGGCCCGCTCGCACATGCAGGTCGCCGGCGAACTCGCCACCGCCGGCTATCCGCGCGAGGTGGGACCCGGTGTCTACGACATCCACTCCCCGCGGGTGCCGAGCACCGCCGAGGCAACCTCCCTGCTGCGCAAGGGACTTGAGGGCATTCCGCCGGAGCGGCTGTGGGTCAACCCGGACTGCGGTCTGAAGACCCGCGGCTGGCCCGAGGTGCGGTCGGCGCTGGAGAACCTGGTGGCGGCGGCGCGCGAGGTCCGCGGCACCCTGCGCTGACGCGCCGGCCCCGGCCCGTGCCTTCGGGCGCGGGCCGGGGCCGACGGCGCTCAGCCGGTGATGATCGCGGGGTCGCTCACTCCCACCGCGCCGTTCTCCACGTGCCCCGCGAGGCGCCGCAGGAACGTGCGGTCCGTGTCGGACACCACGGTCAGGTCGTACCAGCGCTTGCTCGCCCGCAGGTCCACGGTGTGCTCGACGGTGCCGCCGGCGCGCACCTTGAACGTCTCCTTGGCACCGCCGTACGCATTGCTGACGGTGAGGTTGCAGTCGGCGCCGCCCGCGTTCCTGAGGGTCAGCTTGAGGTTGCCGGTCGCCTTGTCGTGGCGCGCCGTCACCTCGGGGCCGGCGGTCTTGCCGGGGCCCTGGAAGGTCCGCAGAAAGCCGTTCGGGCCGAACACCGAGAGGTCGTAGGCGCCCTTGGAGTACGCCGTGTTCCAGGTGTCGGAGATGTTCTTGCCCGCCTCCGTGGTGTACGTCCAGGGTCCGTCGGTGCGGTTGCCCGACCGGACGTGGAAGCACGCGCCGGCCGCGTCGCCCGCGCTGAAGGTCAGGGTGAACTTCCCGGCCGCCGGGTCCGCTGAGCCGTCCACGAGCGGGGCGTAGGGCAGCGGCCGTGCGGGGCGCGAGCCGGGCTCCTGCTTGGGCAGGGCGGGGCTGGCGGGCGGCTTGGGGAGGTAGTCGGGGTGCCGCTCGTGGTCCGGCGGCTGGTAGCCGGCGGTGTCCGGGAGGTCGGCCGGGTCGGTGTCCTTGCCGCTGAAGTCGAAGGCGGAGGTGAGGTCACCGCAGACGGCGCGCCGCCAGGGCGAGATGTTGGGCTCGTGCACGCCGAAGCGCCGCTCCATGAACCGGATGATCGACGTGTGGTCGAAGACCTCCGAGTTCACGAAGCCGCCGGTGCTCCACGGCGAGACGACGAGCATCGGGACGCGCTGGCCCAGGCCGTAGTGCCCGGCCGCGTAGGACGCGTTGCCGGGGAAGTAGTCCAGGGCGGTGTCCACGGTGGAGCGGCCCTGCGCGGCGGAGGAGGGCACGTACGGCGGGACGATGTGGTCGAAGTAGCCGTCGTTCTCGTCGTACGTGATGAACAGGGCGGTGCGGCTCCACACCTCGGGGTTGGACGTCAGCGCGTCCAGGACCTGCGAGATGTACCAGGCGCCGTAGTTGACCGGCCAGTTGGGGTGCTCGGAGAACGCCTCGGGGGCGGCGATCCAGGAGACCTTCGGCAGCTTGCCGGCCTTGACGTCCGCCTTGAGGACGTCGAAGTAGCCGTCGCCCGCCTTGGCGTTGGTACCGGTGCGCGCCTTGTCGTAGAGCGGGTCGCCGGGCTTGGCGTTGCGGTACTTGTTGAAGAAGAGCAGCGAGTTGTCGCCGTAGTTGCCGCGGTAGGCGTCGTCGATCCAGCCCCACTTGCCGGCCGCGTCCAGGCCGTCGCCGATGTCCTGGTAGACCTTCCAGGAGACCCCGGCCGCCTCCAGCCGCTCGGCGTAGGTCGTCCAGTCGTACCCGAGTTCCTGGTTGCCCAGGACGGGCCCGCCGCCCTTTCCGTCGTTGCCCACGTGGCCCGACAGCATGTAGTAGCGGTTGGGGTCGGTGGCGCCGATGAACGAGCAGTGGTAGGCGTCGCAGATCGTGAAGGCGTCGGCGAGCCCGTAGTGGAACGGGATGTCCTGCCGCTTGAGGTAGGCCATGGTCCGCTCGGACTTGGCCGGCACCCACTGGTCGTAGGCGCCGTTGTGGAACGCCTTGTGGCCGCCCGCCCAGTCGTGGTCGAGACCGGCGATGAACTGCATGCCGAGGTCCTCGGCGTCCGGGTGGAAGGGCAGCACTTCCTTGCCGCCGTCCGGCTGGTTCCACACCGGCTTGCCGCTGGGCAGCGTCACCGGGCGCGGGTCGCCGAAGCCGCGGACGCCCTTCATCGTGCCGAAGTAGTGGTCAAAGGAACGGTTCTCCTGCATCAGCACCACGACGTGCTCGATGTCGTTGATGGAGCCGGAGCGTCGCCTCGCCGGGATGGACGCGGCGCGGGCGATGCTGCTCGACAGGGCCGAGGCCCCTGCGGTGGCGCCGGCTATCTGGAGGAAACGCCGCCGATTGAGTTCAGGCATGTGTCCGGAAACCTCTTCGGTGTGGGGAAGTTCGCGATCTTGCGGGCGGTTCTGTGCCGTCTTGTGAGGGGCTGTGGGCAACAACGGTCAGCAGAGTGTTCCAAGGGGACCGAGCGTCGGGGAAGAGGGGATGTCGCATGTGTGACACATCGCGGTACGCGCGTCGAACGGTGGCCGTCCCGCCGCACGCGCACGCACGCAGGCAGGCGTAAGCAGCAGGACGGGATCCGGGCTGGGCCGGAATCCGGGCCTGCTGCTTACGCCTGCCGCGTATCAGCCTGTCGGCGAGGCGTGACGGCGACCGTCGGCGCCTCGCCGTACGACACCTCGCAACCCCCCTGGTGAGACGTCAGATACGTCAGATACGTCAGACGAGCGACACCGCAGAGGTGTCCGCCGGGCCCGCCCCGCCGACCGCGGCCCCGGGCACCGACTCGGCCAGGGGCTCGGCCAGCGGCTCGACCGGCACGGCCGGCTGCCCCTTCGCGTCGGGCACGCTGCGCAGCGGAGTGGGCTTCGCCAGCGGGGTCTTACGGGTCGCCTCGACCCGCCGGGTGAACCAGATGACCTTGCCGTCCGGGGTCCCGCAGGTGCCCCAGCTGTCGCTCAGCGCCGCCACTCTGGAGAGTCCGCCACCGCCGGCGCTCAGCAGCTTCGGCAGCCGTGGTCCGCCGTCCGCGACGGACGCCGTCAGATGGCGCCCGGACCAGCGCAGTTCGACGACGCAGCGGGCGTCCGGGCCGATATGGCGATGGACGTTGGTCAGGAGTTCCGCCACTCCCCGGCATACGGGCGGGATATGCAGCTCAAGATTCCAGTACCGCAGATGTGCGGCGAGGATCCGCCGGATCTGCGGCACACGCTCCGCCGAAGCATGCAGTTCGACCGTGTAGTGCCGGTCGCTGGGAAGTGTCATGTCGTGGCTCCTCACCGCGAGGCTCACGCCCTTCACCTCGTTGGACCAACGAACCCCGAACACGAAGAGTGAGCATTGATCACGTATGGGTCATTTGTCATGGTGACCCGACGGAACCACTTCCGCAACAGATCTTGGGCCACAGGAGTCCCGGCACCCGGCGGACCGTCCGGTGGGCCGCGCCTGTGCCGTGCCCGCGGCGCGTCTGCGCCGTGCTTCAGAGGTGCGGCAGAACCTTGTCCGGAGTGAGCGGGAGGTCGCGCAGCCGGACGCCGGTGGCGTGCCGTACGGCGTTGGCGATGGCCGCCGCGGTGCCGACGATGCCGATCTCCCCGATGCCCTTGCTGCCCATGGGGTTGAGGTGCGGGTCCTCCTCGTCGAGCCAGTACGCCTCGATCTGCGGGACATCGGCGCAGGCCGGCACGTGGTACGAGGCCAGGTCGCACTCGGTGAAGTCGCCGAAGGCGGGGTCCAGACCGCTGCCCTCCATGAGGGCCATCCCGAGCCCCATGGTCATACCGCCGATGAACTGCGAACGCGCCGTGCGGGCGTTGAGGATCCGGCCGGCCGCGAACACGCCCAGCAGGCGGCGCACCCGGACCTCCCCGGTAACGGTGTCGACCTGGACCTCCGCGAAGGTGGCACCGAAGGAGTGCCGGGCGTACGGGGAGCGCCGGGCGGTCTCCTCGCGGGTGTCCGCGGTGACCGTGAATCCGTCGGCCGGGAGCGGCCCGACATGATCGCGCAGCCGCGCCCGCAGGCCCGTACACGCCTTGTGGACGGCCCAGCCCCAGGAGCCGGTGCCCGCCGAGCCGCCGGCCAGCATCGCGGGCGGCAGATCGCTGCTGCCGATCTCGATCCGGACCCGTTCCTCCGGCACGCCCAGCGCGGCGGCGGCGACCTGCGCGAGGACGGTGCGGGCGCCGGTGCCGATGTCGGTGGCGTTCACCCGGATGTCGAAGCCGCCGTCGGCGTCGGCGTGTGCCGCGGCCTCGGAGGCGGCCTGGTAGACGGGGTAGGTGGCCGAGGCGACGCCGGTGCCCAGCAGCAGCCGGCCGGCCCGCCGTACGCCCGGCCGCGGATCGCGCGGCTGCCAGCCGAAGCGCGCGGCGCCGTCCCGGAGGCAGCCCACGAGGTGGCGGCTGCTGAAGGCGCGGTCGCTGTCCGGTTCGGTGTCCGGTTCGTTGCGCATGCGCAGTTCGACGGGGTCGAGGTCCAGGAGGACGGCGAGTTCGTCGACGGCCGACTCCAGGGCGTACATCCCGGGGGCCTCGCCCGGTGCGCGCATCCACGAGGGGCTCGGCACATCGAGCGGGACGACGCGGTGCACGGTGCGGCTGTTGGGGGATGTGTACATGACGCGCGCCGGGACCGCCGCCTGCTCCACGAACTCGGTGATGGTGGAGGTGTGGGTGGCGATCTCGTGCGCGAGGGCGGTGATGACGCCGTCCTCGCCCGCCCCGATGCGCACCCGCTGGACGGTGGGTGCGCGATGCCCGACGACGGCGGGCATCTCCCGGCGCGGCAGGGACAGTTTGACCGGCCGCCCGGTGTGCCGGGCCGCCATCGCGGCCAGCACGACCTGCGGGCGCGGTGTGCCCTTGGAGCCGAAGCCGCCGCCGACGTGCTCGGAGACGACGGTGACGTCGCTCTTGTCCAGTTTGAACAGCGCGGCGAGGTCCTCGCACACCTTGGTGGACCCCTGGCTGGAGTCATGGACGGTCAGATGGCCGTTGCTCCAGTGGGCGGTGGAGGCGTGCGGTTCCATGGGGTGGTTGTGCAGCGGTGGCACGGTGTAGGTGGCGTCGACGGTGACCGGAGCGGCCGCGAACGCCGCGTCGAAGTCGCCGCGTTCCCGGGTGCCCGGGTAGCCGCCGTTGGCCGTCTCCGCCGCGTACAGCCCCGGATGCCCCGCGTCCAGCCGTACGTCGCACGCGCCGTCGGACTGATAGGTGACGCGGACGGCCTCGGCGGCGGCGCGGGCGGCTTCGAGGCTGTCCGCGACGGCGAGCGCGACATACCAGCCGCGGTGCGGCACCCGGTCCTCCTGGAGCACGGCCAGCGTCGGATCGTCGGCGGCCGCGAGACGGGGCGCGTTCTCATGCGTCAGCACCGCGCACACCCCCGGCAGCGCCAGCGCCTGTGCGGTGTCCACGGCGGTGACCCGGCCGCGGGCGACGGTCGCCGGCACCGGCCAGGCGTAGGCGCAGTCCGGCGGGGTGTGTTCGGCCGCGTAACGGGCGGCACCGGTCACCTTCTGCCGCCCCTCCCGGCGCACGAGGGGCGCGCCCAGGGGGTAGGGGGGTGGGCCTGACGGGAACTCGGGGGTCATGGGGAGGTCCTCAGGGGGTGGGGGTGGGGTGGACTGCCATGTGGGGGTGGACTGCCATGTCGTGCTGGGCCGCTCCGGGGCGTCAACCGCGCCCGGCCGGGCCGGCGGGATCTACCGGCCCCTCGGGGTCCAGCGACTCCTGCGGCTCCTGCGGCTCCTCCGGGTCCGGCAGCTCCGCCAGGTCCGACAGCACGCCGACCGCGAGATTGCGGGCCAGGGGGACCTTGAAGCCGTTGTCGCGCAGCGGCTGGGCGGCGCCGAGTTCGGCATCGGCGGCGCGCCCGAAGGTCTCCTCGGTGGCCGGCGCGCCCCGCAGCACCTCCTCGGCCGCGCGGGCACGCCACGGCCGGTGCGCAAGCCCGCCGAAGGCCAGCGCGGCGCGCCGTACGACGCCGTCCTGCACCTCCAGTACGGCGCCGACGGAGACCAGCGCGAAGGCGAACGAGGCCCGGTCGCGGGCCTTGCGGTACCGCGAGCGCGCACCGGGGGCCGCCGGCGGGAGCTGGACGGCGGTGATCAGTTCACCGGGCCGGATCACGGTGTCCTGCTCCGGGTGCTCGCCGGGCAGCCGGTGGAAGTCGGTCACCGGCACACTGCGTTCGCCGTCGGGGCCGTGCAGGTGAACGGTGGCGTCGAGGGCGGCCAGGGCGACCGCCATGTCCGACGGCTGGGTGGCGACGCAGTGCGCGGAGTGGCCCAGTACGGCGAGATCGCGATGCGCGCCCTCACGGGCCGGGCAGCCGGTTCCCGGGGCGCGCTTGTTACAGGGCTTGGAGGTGTCCTGGAAATACAGGCAGCGGGTGCGCTGCAGCAGATTGCCGCCGGTGGTCGCGGTGTTGCGCAGCTGCCCGGAGGCACCGGCCAGCAGCGCCTGCGACAGGACCGGGTAACGGGTGCGTACGGGGACGGCCGCGGCGAGATCGCTGTTGCGGACCATCGCACCGATGCGCAGTCCGCCGTCCGGCAGCTCCTCGATGCGGTCGAGGGGCAGCCGGGTGACGTCGATGAGCAGCTGCGGCGTCTCCACGCCCAGCTTCATCAGGTCGACGAGGTTGGTGCCGCCGCCGAGGAAGCGGGCGCCGGGCCGGCCGTCGGCGGCCCGTACGGCCTCGTCGACGCTGGCCACGCGTACGTATCCGAAGGGCTTCACGGGGCCACCCCCTGACCGGCCGCCCGGCCGAGCGTCCAACTGGCCGTCCCGCCCGTGGCGCTGACGTCCGCCACCGCTTCGACGATCCGGGGGTAGGCGCCGCAGCGGCACAGGTTCCCGCTCATCCGCTCACGGATCTCGTCCGCGCTGAGCTCCACCGGGGCGCCGGCGGCCGCACCGGCCGGGGTGACATGGGACGGGAAGCCGTCGGCCGCCTCCGCCAGCACCCCGGCGGCCGAACAGATCTGGCCGGGGGTGCAGTAGCCGCACTGGAGGGCGTCCCGCTCCAGGAAGGCCTCCTGCAGGGGGTGCAGCCGCTCCCCCTCGGCCAGACCCTCGACGGTGACGATCTGCCGCCCGTCCTGCGCCACGGCCAGCAGCAGGCAGCTGTTGGCCCGCCGCCCGTCGACGAGCACCGTGCATGCGCCGCACTGCCCGTGATCGCACCCCTTCTTGGCGCCGGTCAGCCCGAGGTGCTCACGGAGCGCGTCCAGAACCGTGGTCCGGTGGTCCAGGGTCAGCGTGTGCGCCCGGCCGTTGACGTGCAGCACGAGCTCGGAGCGCTGGTCGGCGGCCGTCGGGGGGTCGGCGGCGGCCGCTGCCGGGTTGTCGGCGGCGGCTGCCCGGTCGTTGCCTGCGGCGGTCGCCGGGTGGTCGGCATCGGCGGCCGCCGGGTCGTTGGTGGGCTCCACTCGCTCATGCCTTTCCGGTGCGGGTCGTGATCTGTTTGGTCGTGCTCTGTTTGGTCGTGGTCTGTTTGCTTACGTCGTGTCTGGTTTGGGCGTTGCTGCGTTGGCTGTGTCGGCGTTCGCTGCCTCTGCTTGCGCCGCGTTCGCCTTCGCTGCTTCTGGTTTCGCCGCGTCTGCCTTTGTCGGTCCGTCTTGGCCGCATCCGCTTTCGCTGCCTCTGCTTGCGCCGCCTCCGCCTTCGCCGCCTCCGCCTTCGCCGCCTCCGCCTTTGCTGCGTCCGCCTTTGCCACGTCGGCTTTCGCTGCCTCTGCTTTCGCGGGTTTGTTTTTTCCCCGCCGCCCACCCCCCTTCGGGGGGTGGGCGGGTGTAGTGGCGCGGTCGCCCACCCTTGGCCCGAGGTTCGTTCAGCGGGATTCCAGGCGCAGTTCGACCTCTTTCTCCTGGTCGCCGGCGGCCATGCCGAGGATCTTCACCCCGAACGCCGTCTGCAGGCTCTTGCACAGCTGGTCGACCGCCCAGTAGCCGCCCTGGAGGCTGACGATGACGGGCGCGGACAGCCGCCGGGGCTCGGCGTCGGCCTTGTGCTCGCTCACGTCGAAGGTCGAGGTCCACACGGTCGCCCCTGGCCCCGCCATCTCCTCGGGCACGTCATCGGCGGCCCGGTCGGAGCTGAACGAGGTGCGCAGCGCGCTGAAGACCGCGTGCGCGTCCTGCGCGGCGCAGCTCTCCAGCTCCACCACCACCTCGGCCGATACATGTTCCGCGTGTGACGCCTGTTCCGCGCTGTTCAATGTGGGGCCTTCCTCTGTGGGCCTTCCTCCGGCTGCCGAACGCTTCCAGGCTCGCCCCGCCGACCGGTGAGTGCGACCCGAGGCTCGAACGAGTGGTTTAAACGGGCGCAACATTGCGGAACACCCCTTGAATGTTACGCTCAGTAGTCAGAGCGTGCGCTCTGTAATCGAATTGCGTCACACGACGACGCCACTGCCCACGTCGACCCACCGGGAGCCCATCTTGACCAGCACCGTCATCGACCAGAAGGTCACCGACTACAGCGTCCGCCATGCGCTGTGCTTGGCGCGCGCCTCCGAGCTCGCGTACAAGGACGAGCAGGCCATTGAGACCACGGCCCGTGACTGGGGCTTCGAGCGGGTGCGCCACCACCACACCACGTTCCGTCCCCCGTTCCCACTGGAGGACACCCAGGCGTACACCCTCGGCGGCCACAACATGATCATCACCGCGTTCCGGGGCACGGAGCCGACGAACCTGCGCGACTGGCTCTCCGACTCCACGACGCCACCCTGGCCCGGCCCCGGCGGCACGGGGTACATCCACCACGGCTTCGGTGAGGCGCTGGAGAGCATCTGGCCCCAGGTCCGCGCCGCCGTCGACGAGTTCCGTGACAACGGCCAGACCGTGTGGTTCACCGGTCACAGCCTCGGCGGTGCGCTGGCCATGCTGGCCGGCGCCCGGTTGCACTTCGAAGAGCCGCATGTGACGGCCACCGGCGTCTACACCTTCGGGCAGCCTCGGACCTGCGACCGGCTGCTGTCGCGGGCCTTCGACACGGCCTTCACCGACCGCATGTACCGCTTCGTCAACAACAACGACATCGTGCCCCAGCTGCCCCCGGAGCCCGCCTTCCACCATGTCTCGGCGCTGCGCTACATCGACTCCAAGGGCACCATCCACAACACCATGCCCGTGATCACCGGCCTGTTCGACCGTGCCAAGGGCCTCACCGCCGATGTCTTCGCGCCCGCCTCAGACGGCGTCCGTGACCACTTCATGGGTGCCTACATCAACGCATTGGAGAAGCACCAGAACTGACCGGCTGGGTGAGGTTGACGGCGTTGCCGTCCGGGTCCTGGATGTGGGCCACCCGCTGGCCCCATGGCATGTCATTGGCCGGACCGCGCACCGTGCCACCGAGCGGCACGACCCGGTCCAGGAGACGGTCCACATCCTTGACCGCGAAGCTGAGCAGGATGCGGGTCGGGGTTCCGGTCTTGGCGTCCTTGTCCGCCACGAGGCCCAGCTCCGAACCACCGAGCCGCAGCCCGACGTAGAAGACCGGCCCCTCCTCGGGCACACGGGTGAACTCCTCGGCGCCGAGGAGGCCGCCGTAGAAGGCCCGCAGCCGGTCCAGGTCCGGGGTGACGATCACGGGCTGGATGGCTGCGGGGGCAAGGGATGCGGTGTCCTGCACGGTGTGCTGCACGGTGTCCTCCTGGTGTGGTTCATGGGCCGCGCGGCCCATGGGTCGGGGAGGTAGACCGCACCAGGAGCGCAGATTCATCGGTCGGAGCGAGAAGTGGTGGAAGCGGGGGTGGGCATGGGGCCGAAGGTGACGTCGGCGGCATGGGCGGGGATCTCGACCTCGTCGCCCAGTGCCCATTCCGCCGCGCGGGAGGACATGGCCGCCGGGACGAGCTCGCTGATACCGGGAGCCGCGGGGATGTCGTAGGTGGCGTGTGCGTCGTGCGGCAGAACGACGCGGAAGTCGCAGTCGAGGGCCGTACGGGCGGTCGCGGCGACGCACATCTCGGAGAGCACCCCGCAGATGGCCAGCGCCTGGACGCCAGCGTCGGAGAGCAGGTCGCCCAGCGGGGTGCCCTCGAAGCCGTCGTCCTCCGTCTTGCGGAGCACGAACTCACGGGGCCCGGGCTCGACGGGCAGATGGAGTTTCCAGCCGGGCGTATGCGGCTCGTCGACGGATCCGGGCGCACCGTCGTTCTGCAGATGGACGACAAGGGCGCCGGCGGCGCGGGCCCTGGCGAGCAGGTCGCCGCTCCGGTCGAGCACCCGCGCGGCGTCGGGCACGGCCTCGTCGCCCGCGACGAAGGCCGACTGGAGGTCGACGAGAAGGAGGGCATGGACGGGAAGGAGGGGATGGCGGGGGACGAGGGGGTGATGCGAGGCGCCGGTCTCCGTCGCCGCATCGGTGTCCGTCCCGGTCGCGGGCTCGGGCCCGGTGCTGGTCGTAGTCATGGTGACCATGGTGCGTGTGTGGCCGGTCGATGATCGCCGCGTACGACGCGATCCGGTCAAGGAAGCGGACGTGCCGCCGGCGCGGCGCCGGCCCTGGCGGGCACCGGCCCTGGCGGGGCGCGCGCCGCCGCGCCGCCGGGCTCGCATGGTTGCCACGGGCATCGACCCGGCGGATCATCCTGCCGAGCGCGCCGTACGCAACACCGTGGGGACGTGCGTACGCAAGCACGCGCACAAGGCCCTGCGCGCCAACGGCCGTACACGCGAACAACCCGGGCACGCACGCAAGTAACGCCGCACAGACACAAGGGCGAAGGGGACGAAAGGGGGCGGCGCGCGGTACGAGACATACGGATCACGCTCACGGACGACCCACGCGGACAACGGACACAGACGACGGGCACGGCCACGGACGCGGCCACGGACAACGGAAGCTGACGACGGGCACGGACGCTGACGACGAGCACGGACGCGGACAACGGACACGGACAACGGACGCTGACGACGGAACGGAACGGATAGGGCACACGGACCAGCGCGAGCGGACCACGGCCGACAGACCACCCGCCGCCAACAGACCACCCGCCGTCAACGGATCACAGTCAACGGACCGCCGTCAGCGAACGGCCGCAGGCGGATGACGCGAGGAGAGCGACGTGGGAGCAGCTGCCGTCCATGGCCACTGCGCGCCGGGGTTTGCCGGTGTACGGGCGGCGTTCGAGCGGAACTTCCGCGAATACGGCGATATCGGCGCGGCGGTCGCGGTGACCCTGGACGGCGAGGCGGTGGTCGACCTGTGGGGCGGCCACGCGGACGCGGACCGGACCCGCGAGTGGGAGCGCGACACGCTCGTCAATGTCTACTCGACGTCCAAGGGGATGACCGCGCTGTGCGCCCATCTCCTCGTAGACCGGGGCGAGTTGGACGTCGATGCGCCCGTTGCCCGCTACTGGCCGGAGTTCGCGCGGGCCGGCAAGGAGGACATACCCGTGCGCTGGCTGCTCAGCCATCGCGCCGGGCTGATCGCGCCCCGTGAGCCGTTGCCCGCAGGGGCGGCCTACGACTGGGAGCGGGTGTGCGCGGCCCTGGCGGCCACCGCGCCATGGTGGGAACCGGGCACCGCTCAGGGCTACCACGCGGTGACCTTCGGCTATCTCGTCGGCGAGGTCGTACGGCGGATCACCGGGCAGTCCCTCGGCGCGTTCCTGCGCAGTGAGATCACCGGGCCGCTGGGCGCGCGGGTGTTCATCGGCACCCCCGCCGAGGAGCACCCGTCCTGCGCGGACATGGTCGGGCAGCTGGATGAGGCACGGATCGCGGAGCGGTTCCCGGGCGCGCCGAAGCCGCCGTTCCGGTCGATCTCCGATCATCCGCTGGTGACCCCGATGCTGGCGCTGACCTATGTCCCCACCGGCGACGTCAACAGCGCCGCCTACCGCTCGGCCGAGATCCCGGCGGGCAATGCGCACGCCTCCGCACACGGCCTGGCGACGGTGTACGGCGCGCTGGCGAGCGGCGGTCTCGTCGGCCCGGCCACGCTGGAGGCGATGCGCCGCTCGCAGAGCCTGCCCGGCGAACGGGATCTGGCCATCGGCGCGCTCGCCCCCGCGGGCCACGAGCACCGCTGGGGCCTTGGCTACATGCTCAACCACCACGGCCTGGCGGGCCCCAACCCGCGGACCTTCGGGCACGGCGGCGCGGGCGGCTCCTACGCCTTCGCGGATCCGGAGAACGGGCTGTCGTACGCCTACGCCATGAACAGGTTCGGCGGGGGCACGGCCGGCGACGATCCGCGCAACCGCAGTCTGGTCACGGCGGTGTACGAGGCCCTGGAAGGTGTACGCGGCCCCGGAAGGATCCGGAGCTGACGGACCGGCCCGGCTGGGCATGACCATCGGCCGGGGCCCCAAGGCCTGTCCGATGCGGGCGGCGGTGCCGGGGGCGGGGCCGGGGCCGGGGCGACGGGTGGTTCGCCCGCGGCGGCGTCGGTGAGTGCGCGCAGTGAGCCGACGAGCCCGGCGCGCTGGGCGCCGAGCGGCGGGCGGCGGGCGGCGGGCGGCGGGCGGCGGGCCACAGTCGCGGCGATCTCGGCATGCCGGTGGGCCGGTGGGCCGGTACCCGCTCGACGAGCTCGCGGCCGCGCGCCGTCAGGCCCAGTACGACCTCCCGGCGGTTGCCGGGGTTGGCCTGCCGGGTGACGCTGCCGGCCGCCACCAGCCGGTCGACCATCCGCATCGCGGTGGACGGGCGCGCGGGCCGAGATCGCGACCGGCAGCCGGGAGGCGGTCTGCACCGCGGCGATGACCTCGTCGACGTCGTGGCCGAGGCCGTTAGCCGCCGGAAGCGGCCGTGCCGGTCGGCTCCGGTGCGCGCTGTGCGTTGTGCGGTGTGCGTTGTGCGGTGTGCGGTGTGCCCCATGGCTGCCGTAATACCCGCTATACCCGCTGATGGCATCGTGCCTGGTGGCAGGCGTCTTCGGGGACGTCCGGCGAGCGGGAGATCCGCCCCGGCACAAGCGGTTGCCCGGCGCAATAATGGGAGGTGCGGCATGCATCCGGTCCCGGCGCGAGCGCGGTGGGCCCGGGGAGAGGGCGTGGTGACCATGGAACGGGACACCGAGACGGTTCACGAGGCGTATGCGTTCGTCTGCCTGCACTGCGGGCACGGCTGGGAGGAGGATTACGAGATCCGACACACCACGGATCTGGCCGGCCATCGGCGCGCCGATTACTTCGCCCGCGGCGTCCGGGTCCCCTCCCCGCTGACCCGCAACGACTGCCCGTCCTGCAATCTCGGCCCGATCCGGATCCTGCGCCCCGGCCGGGTGAACGCGGCCCGTACCTACCTGGCCTGAGACCCGCCTGCCGTATGCGCATGGCCTGATCGTCTGAGGTCTGAGGTCCGTGTGTGATGCCCGGCCAGGCCGTCCGGCATGCAGCATGGGTCCGCCCCGGCCGTCCGGCGTGCACCATGGACCCGGCCGGGCCACCCGCCATGCACCGTGCGCCCGACCAGGCCGTCCGAATGTCGGGTTGCTCGGGTTGCTCGGGTTGCTCGGGTTGCTCGGGTTGCTCGGGTTGCCGAAGCGCACCATGCCCCTTCTCCCCCACCGGCTTCTCCCCCACCCACTGGCTGATGCATCGCCACCAACCGGTGGAGAACCGCCGCGTCATGGTCCAGAGCTCCGGACCGGCCGCTGCGATTCGGTAACAGGCGCATTCGAGGTATTTCGGTACGGCAAAGGTTGCATATGCTCAGGTCGGGGGTCGGGGGGCCGTTTTCGGACACTCCGACGGCCGGCGGCCCCCGTTGTCCGTCCGATCACCGCACTCGACACCGTCGGAGAACACCTTGGCCGTGGAGAACGGGGAGCGGTGCACCGGCTCCCGGGTGCTGTCCGTGCTCCCTTACACGGTCATGGCCGTGGTCAGCGCCGTCGACCTCACCGCGGGGCCCGGGGTGGGCTTTCTGCCCCTGGTGTCCCTGGGGCCCGCGTTCGCCGGCCTGGTGGGCGGCTGGCGGCGTACCGCCCTGGTCGGGCTCACGGCGTTCGTGCTCTGCCTCGGCCTGGGCGTGCACAGTGGCCTGTTCGAGAGCCGGCGCGGGCTGACCGCGCTGCTGTCGGTGGCCGGGGTGACCGCGGCCGGTGTGGTCGCGGCGGTGATGCGGCAGCGCCGCGAGGCGGAGCTGGCCAGCGTCCGTTCGATCGCCGAGGTCGCCCAGCGGGTGCTGCTGCGCCCCGTGCCGCGCAGCGCGGGACCACTGCGGATCGCGGTCTCGTACACGTCGGCGGTGGCCGAGGCCCGGATCGGCGGCGATCTGTACGAGGTGGTGACCTCGCCCGCCGGCGTACGCATCATCGTCGGCGATGTCCAGGGCAAGGGCCTGGAGGCCGTGGAGAGCGCGGCGGTGGTGCTGGGCGCCTTCCGGGAGGCCGCGCACGACGAACCGGATCTGCCGGCCGTCGGCGAGCGCGTCGAACGGGCCCTGAACCGCCATCTGTCCGGCGAACGGTTCGTCACGGCGGTGCTCGCCGAGATCGGTGACGGCCCGCACGCGACGCTGCTCAACTACGGCCATCCGGCCCCACTCGTCGTGCGCCCCGCCGGTACGGTCGCCTTCGCCGCTCCGCCCGACCGCGCCCTGCCGCTCGGCCTCACCCTCCAGGGCTCCGGCGCCCCGATCCCCTACGACGTGCCCTTCGCGCCCGGCGACCAGCTCCTCTTCTACACCGACGGGGTCACCGAGGCCCGCGACGCGGCAGGGCGCTTCTACCCCCTCGACGAGCGCTCCGCCCTCCTGAAGGACCCCGACCCGGAGAGCGCGCTGCGCTCCGTGCGCGAGGACGTGGTCGAGCATGCCGAGGGGCCGCTGCACGATGATGCGGCGATGCTGCTGGTCCGCTACCGGGAGGACCGCTGAACCGGCGTCCCTCCGGAGGCGACCCCAAGTAGGGCGCGGAGAACAGGAGAACAGGCGAGCAGGAGAAAGAACAGGAGAACAGGAGTTGGCGGAGTCGGGCTTCGGTGGGGCCGGGGTGTCGGTCGGGTGGCGGGCCGGTCATCGGTGGGTGAGGAAGACCGTCTCCTCGTACCTGCCGTCCGGCGTCTGCTGCAGCTGGACGTCGAAGCGGTAGCGGCCGGGCCCGTCCGGCCGGGCGAGCAGGGTGCGCGCACGGTCGGCGGGCAGCCGGGTCAGCAGTGGGTCGGCGGCGTGGGCGGCCTTGTGCTCGGGGAAGTAGACGCGGGTGAAGAGGTGGTGGGGCAGTCCGCGGGCGAGAACGCACACGGCGAGGTACGGCGCGGCGTCCGGCCGTCCGGCGGGGACCGCGGGCACGGTGCGTACGGCATAGCGCCCGTCGGCGTCGGTCGGGACGCGGCCGAAGCCGGTGAAGTCCACGCCGCTGCGGCCGATGACCGCGCCGGTGGCCGGATCGCGGCCCAGCGAGCCGGGCGCGCCGGTCAGGCCGCCGTCCGGGCCCGCCTGCCAGAACTCCAGCAGCGCGTCGGGCACCGGGGCGCCGGCTCCGTCCCGTACCCGGCCGTGCACGGTGATCGTGTCGGGGTGGCCCGCCGGCGCCATCCGCGCACCGCCCGGGAACGGGAGGGCATGGCCGTAGAAGGGGCCGATGGTCTGCGAGGGCGTCGGGGCGAGCGGTGCGTCCGCCGGAGCGCCGGGGGCCCCGTCGGAGGGGTCGGGGCGGGTGGTGTCGGGGGTCATCGGCGGCCTTCCTCGGTCCAGGTGGCGGACGGGCCGTCCAGGACGATGTCCCAGCGGTAGCCCAGCGAGTGTCCGGGGCGGGACAGTTCGTGGACGTAGGCGGCCACCAGGCGGGCGCGGGCGGCGGGGTCGGTGAGCGACCCGAGGATCGCGTCGTACGGCAGGAGCGGGTCGCCGGGGAAGTACATCTGGGTGACCAGCCGCTGGGTGAAGGCCGTCCCGAAGAGCGAGAAGTGGATATGGGCCGGGCGCCAGGCGTTGTCGTCGGCGCGCCACGGATAGGCGCCGGGCTTGACGGTGGTGAACGCGTAGCGGCCCTGGTCGTCGGTCAGACAGCGGCCGACGCCGGTGAAGTGGGGGTCGAGCGGGGCCGGGTTGCGGTCGCGCTGATGGGCGTACCGGCCGGAGGCGTTGGCCTGCCAGATCTCGACGAGCTGGCCGGGTACGGGGCGGCCGGTGCGGTCCAGGACGCGGCCGGTGACGGTGATGCGTTCGCCGAGCGGTTCGCCGGTGTGCTGACGGGTGAGGTCGGCGTCCAGTTCGGTGACGTCCGTGCGGCCGAACACGGGTCCGGCGAGCTCCACGGCCTCCGGGTCGGCGAGGTGGTCGATCTCGACCAGCGGCCGGTGGGGGTGGCGCAGTGTGCCGCTGCGGTACGGGGCGACGGTGGGCTGCGCCGCGGGCGCGGGCGGTAAGGGGCCGCCGAGGGCGGTCGGCCGTGGGGTCAGGTCCATGGGTGCCGTCTCCATGCGGTGAGGGTCATGGTCATGGTCGAGAGACTCGGGGGTCGGGGCCGGTTCGGGCGGACGGGTCCACTGAAGCAGGCCCCGCCGCCGGAGCAACAGACGTTGCCAGGACGACGGCGCCGTTCGGACCGCGTCGCAGGAACTGCGGTGCCCCGGCATTGCAGGAACTGCGGTGCCCGGCCGGCCCCCGCCCGGGCCGCTCGGGCGCCCTCAGTCCTTGGTCCCGTCGGCCGCCCCGTCGGCCCCGTCGGCCGCCCCGTCGGTCCCGTCGGCCCGCTTCGCCGCCGCGCGGCGCGCGATCTCCTCGCGTGCCGCGGCCGTGGCGACCGACGGCCACACCCGGTCGAGCGCGGCGTTCATGGCGGCGCCGACCAGTACCGCGAAGGCGGACACCCCGATCCACAGCAGTACGGCGACCGGCGCGGCCAACGACCCGTAGATCGTGGGGCCTTCGACGGTCGAGGTGAGGTAGAGCCGCAGCAGGAAACTGCCGAGCACCCAGATGCCGAGCGCGGTCACCGCCCCCGGGATGTCCTCCCGCCAGGGCGACCGGACCGGTACGGACAGGTGGTAGAGCGTGGTGAGGAAGGCGATGGACACCAGCAGGACGAACGGCCAGTACAGCGCCCGGATGATCTGCTCGCCGGCCGGCAGCCAGCTCACGACGGTGTCGGGACCGGCCACCATCAGCGGCAGCGCGACGGCGCCGACGACCAGCCCGCCGAGGTAGAGCGCGAAGGCCAGCAGCCGGGTCTTGACGATGCCGCGCCGTCCGTCGAGCCCGTACATGATGGTGATGGTGTCGACGAAGACGTTCAGCGCCCGGGAGCCGGACCACAGGGCGATGGCGAAGCCGAGGGAGATGACGTCGGGACGGCGGCCGGTGAAGACGTCGTCCAGCAGGGGGCGGGCGATCTGGTCCACGCCCCGGTCGGAGAGCACGGCGCCGGCGGCGCCGAGGATGCGCTCCCGGACGCCGTCGATGGTGTCGTGGCCGATCCACTCCTGCGTGTAGCCGAGGACGCCGAGGAGCCCGAGGATCAGCGGCGGCAGCGACAGCAGACACCAGAACGCGGCCTCGGCGGCCAGCCCGGTGACGCGGTAGGTCATGCACGAGTGGACGATGTCCTTGAGCAGCAGCCAGGTCAGTCGGCGCTTGGAGACATTGCGGTACAGCACTCGGGCCCTGGTCAGACGCCCCGCGGGCCGCTCGGTTGGTTCGTTTGCGGGCTGCACCTCCTTACCGTATCCGGCATGGCAGCCACCACTCACACGGTCACGAACCAGCCGCCGCCGCTGGTCGGCTACGACGTCTTCGGCAGCGACCCGGCCCTCACCGAGGGCGTCGCCCGTTACGTCGACGACGCCCGTCTCGACGAGGTCCGAGAGGAGCTGACCCGGCTGGGGCAGGCGGCCGGCTCGGCGCACGCCCAGCGCTGGGGCGAGCAGGCCAACGCCTGCCCGCCGGTCCTGCGCACCCACGACCGCTTCGGCCATCGCCTCGACGAGGTGGAGTTCCACCCGGCCTGGCACCGGCTGCTCGGCCACGCCGTCTCGGCGGGCCTGACCGACGCCTGGTCCCGGCCGCACGGCCATCTGCGCCGCACCGCCGGCTTCGTCGTCTGGACCCAGGCCGAGGCCGGACACGGCTGCCCGCTGTCGATGACCCATGCCGCGGTGCCCGCGCTGCGGGCCGAGCCGGAGCTGGCGGCCGAATGGGAGCCGCTGCTCACCTCGCGGATCTACGAACAGGAGCTGCGGCCGGTCGCCGAGAAGGGCGGCGCGCTGGCGGGCATGGCCATGACGGAGAAGCAGGGCGGCAGCGACGTACGGGCCAACACGACGCGCGCCGAGCCGCTGGCCGCGCCCGGCGAGTACGTGCTGACCGGGCACAAGTGGTTCTGCTCGGCACCGATGTCGGACGCCTTCCTGGTGCTGGCCCAGGCGCCCGGGGGGCTCACCTGTTTTCTGCTGCCGCGGGTGCTGCCGGACGGCAGCCGCAACGCCTTTCGCATCCAGCGGCTCAAGGACAAGCTCGGCAACCGCTCGAACGCCTCGGCGGAGGTCGAGTTCGACGGGCGGAGCTGGGCGCGCCGGGTCGGCGAGGAGGGGCGCGGGGTGGCGACGATCATCGAGATGGTCGCGGCGACCCGGCTGGACTGTGTGAGCGCCTCGGCGGCGGTGATGCGGCAGGCGGTGGCGCAGGCGGTGCACCACTGCGCGTACCGGGAGGCGTTCGGCGGGCCGCTGATCGACAAGCCGCTGATGCGCAATGTGCTGGCCGATCTGGCGCTGGAGTCGGAGGCGGCGACCACCCTCGCACTGCGGCTGGCGGCCGCGTACGACGACGGCGGTGCGGCGGACCGGCACCTGCTGCGGCTGGCGGTCCCGGCGGCGAAGTACTGGGTGACCAAGCGGTGCACGCCGGTCGTCGCGGAGGCGCTGGAGTGCCTGGGCGGCAACGGCTACGTCGAGGAGTCGGGGCTGCCGCGGCTGCTGCGCGAGGCGCCGCTGAACTCGATCTGGGAGGGCTCCGGCAACGTCCAGGCGCTGGACGCGCTGCGGGCCCTGCAGCGCGATCCCGAGGCGCTCGACGCGTTCCTGACCGAGATCGGCACGGCGCGGGGCGCGGACCACCGGCTGGACCGGGCGATCCGGGGGATGCTCACCGAACTCGCCGACCTGGAAGGCATCGAGGCCCGCGCCCGGCGCCTGGTGGAGCGGATGGCACTGGTGCTCCAGGGCTCGCTGCTGGTGCGCTACGCACCGCCCGAGGTCGCGGACGCGTTCTGCGCCTCCCGTCTGGGCGGCGACGCGGGCGCGGCGTTCGGGACGCTGCCGCACACCCTGGATCTGGCGGCGGTCGTGGCACGGGCGCGGCCGGTCCTCGACGACACGGCCTGACGCATCGGTACGGCCTGACGCATCGGCGCGGCGGCGGCGCCCCGTGGTCTCCGGGCCGATGCCGCACGAAGGACAGGGGCAGGGGGGTGTGCCGCCGCCGCGCCGGTCAGGGAGCGGTGCCGCGCCGACCCGGCACCGCTCCCGGTCTCAGGGGCCGCCGGAGCCGCCCGGCTCCGGCCCTCCGCACCGGCCGCAGGGGACAGCCGGCAGGTCTGCCGCGGTGCGCCCGCGCAGCGCCGCGTCGATGGCCATGATGAGCTCCCCGTCCGGTGCGTCGGGCGGGAAGGCGGCCAGCACCCCGCGCGCTTCGTAGTAGCGCAGGACCCGGCAGGCCTCGTCCGCGCCGGTCCACTCCGCCCCGTGCAGCACCACGACGAGGTCGGCGAAGGCCAGCGCGGGCAGCAGACCGCCCACGCCGGCCACCCGGTCGAGCAGATGCGGCGCGCTGTCGATGACATGGCCGTCGGCGGGCAGCGGCTGACGCCTGATCAGGACGTCGACCGCGGGTATCCGGGGGACCCCGTAGTGGTCCGCCAGCCGGGCGGCGCGCGCGATGCGCACCCCCTCGCCCGCTCCGATCACCACGACGCGCGGAGCAGCGGTCACCATGGTGAGCCCCCTCCTCACACCGTGCCGACGTAACGCGGCGGCCGATGGATTCCCTGCGTCATCGGCGGGTTCTCCGACGGGTGACCGGCGAACCTCGCGGTGGCGAGAAACCATCGACCGCTCGGATCAGCGTCCCGGTTACCGGTCATAGGCCACAACGGTTGCAATGCGTTGCAGTGCACCGCGGTGAATCTGGACAATCGCGCCTGCGGGCCGGCCCGCTGACGGCACGATGGGCAACGACCGGTGGACAGCACCAACGGAGAACAGCGTGAGCGACATACCGATCCACAGCGCCATCTGGTCGGCCCAGGAGATCCGCGAGACCACCCGCCGCCTCGCCTCCGTCCGCGAGGCCGCGCTCGCGGGCGGCTTACCGCCGGACGCGCCCCGCGCCGTCATCGGCGAGTCCTGGCGCCGGGTGCTGGTCTCCGGCGTGGACCCGGACGGGGAGCAGCCCCAGTCCCTGCTGTCCGTCGCGGAGTTGGAGCACCGCCGGCAGAAGTCGCAGCTGGCGGCGGTGCTGCCGGTGCTCAACGAGGGGCTGCTGGCGGCGGCCGACGCGGCCCAGCAGATCATGGTCGTCACCGACGCCGAGGGCCGGGTGCTGTGGCGGGAGGGCAGCGCACCGGTCCGGCGGATGGCCGACCGGCTCGGCTTCGACAAGGGCGCGGACTGGACCGAGGGCGTCGTCGGCACCAACGCCATCGGCACCGCGCTGGTGGCCCGCCGCCCGGTGCTGGTGCACTCCGCCGAGCATTTCGTACGCAGCCACCACCAGTGGACCTGCGCCGCGGCACCGCTCCACGACCCGCGCGACGGGCGCCTGTTGGGCACGGTGGACATCAGCGGGCCGGCGCACACCTTCCATCCGACCACGCTCTCCCTGGTGTCCGCGGTCGCCCGGCTCGCGGAGGGCGAGCTGCGGACCCGCCATCACACGTCCCTGGAGCGGCTGCGGTCGAGTGCGGCGCCGGTATTGGCACGGATCGGCGGGCGGGCGCTCGCCGTCGACCCGAACGGCTGGGTCGCCGGGGTGACGGGCCTGACGCCGGCGGAGCGGGTGGCGCTGCCCAAGGCGCCCGAGGCCGGGCCGCTGTGGCTGCCGCGCTACGGCATGTGCGCGCTGGAGCCGTTGCCCGGCGGGTGGCTGATCCGGGTCGGCAGGCCGGAGCGGGAGGCCGGGCCGAGCCGGGTGGTGCTGGACGTCAGCGGCCGGGACGGTGCCACCGTCACGGTGAGCGGGCCGGCCGGCAGCTGGGCGCACGAGCTGACCCCGCGCCACGCCGAGCTGCTGTTCGTGCTCGGCGCGCATCCGCAGGGGCGCAGCGCCGCGGAGCTCGCCTTGGACCTGTTCGGCGACGGCAGCCGTACGGTCACGGTGCGCGCCGAGCTGTCCCGTCTGCGCCGCCATCTGGGAGGTGTGCTGGCGCACCGGCCGTACCGCTTCGCGGATGGGGTGGAGGTGGAGCTGCGGCTGCCGGCGCTGCCCGCGCAGCTGCTGCCGCAGTCGTCGGCACCGGCGGTGGCGGCGGCGCGGCGGGGGTGAGGGGCTGTGGAGGAACGGCAGCGGCCGGGGGGGGACAACAGCGGCCTGCGGGACTCCGGCCACTCGTTCAGCGGTCTGCGCTCGCCGGCCCCCCGGCCGCGCTCTAGCGTGCCAACCGGAGGCGGTGCGCTCCCGGGCGCGCGGCCGCGGGAGGTGAGCGATGAGCCGTACGGGCTCGCCGGAGGCGGAGCAGGGGCGGTCGGCGGCCCGGCGGCGGCCGGGCTGGGGCGTACTCGCGCTGGTCGGCCTCGCCGGGTTCGGCATGCTGCGCCACGGACTGTCCGGTGAGGCGGACGGGCCGCCGCAGCCGGGCACCGCCGCCGTCCGGTTCCCCGGCGCCGCGCCGCCCGACGGCACCGCCCCGCCGCTGCCCCGCTCCGCCCCCGCCCTGGTGTCGATCGAGTCGATCCAGGTGTCCGCCCCGCTACTGCCGCTGGGACTGGACGGGCACGGCCGGATCGAGGCCCCGCCCGCCCAGGACGCCCACCTGGCGGGCTGGTACACGGGCGCACCGACCCCCGGCGAGCGCGGCACCGCCGTCCTGGTCGGGCATGTCGACAGCACCGGCGGGCCCGCGGTCTTCTACCGGCTGGGCGCGCTGGGAAGGGGCGGGACGATCCAGGTGATCCGTGAGGACGGGCGGACCGCGGTCTTCGAGATCTACCGCGTCCAGGTCTTCGACAAGCGGCGATTCCCCGCCCGGTCGGTCTACCGCGACACCGGACGGCCCGAGCTGCGCGTGCTGACCTGCGGCGGCGCCTACTCCGCGGGCGCGGGCTACACGGGCAACGTGGTGGTCTTCGCGCGGATGACACGGTCCGCTCCCTGATGACGCGGTCCGCTCCCTAGGGATCGGGCGTTCCACACGCTGAGCCGATGTCTCACAATCCGGACGTGTTCGGTCGCGCGGCGCGTCCATGGCCCCGCCCGGGCCGCCGCACCCCGGCCCGGCCGCCGGATTCCGGTGTGATGTGCTGGCCGCATGAGCATCTCGGTCACCACCTGGTACCTCGAGCAGACCTCCCGCGCCGACCTCTCCCCCGCGCAGGAGCCGCCGGCCGAGCAGGGCGTCCGTATCGCCCGGTCCGAGATACCGTCGCCCGAATTCAGCCGCTTCCTCTATACCGCGGTCGGCGGGGACGTCACCTGGACCGACCGGCTGGTGTGGCCGTACGCGCGGTGGGCGGAGTACCTCGGGCGGCCGGGTGTGGAGACCTGGGTGGCGTACGAGCGGAACACCCCCGCCGGGTTCGTCGAGCTGGACGCCGCCCCGGACGGCTCCGTGGAGATCGTCTACTTCGGGCTCGTCCCGGCCTTCCGGGGGCGCCGGATCGGCGGGCACCTGCTGACGTACGGGGTCGCGCGGGCCTGGGACCTGGCCGAGCGCTGGCCGGGGCAGGCGCCGACGCGGCGGGTGTGGCTGCACACCTGCTCCCAGGACGGCGCGCACGCGATGGCCAACTACCAGCGGCGCGGGTTCCGGCTGTACGACACCACGGTGACCGAGGAGCCCGACGTACCGGCCCCGGGACCCTGGCCGGGCGCGGGGCCGGTCGCGCCCCGCACACCCAACGCGGAGTGACCGGCGCCACACTGTCTCCCCATTCGAGACAGTGGTGTCCATATTCTGGATAACGGTGGACTGGCCGGAGAACGGCGTGCCAGGCTTCCGTCATGTCTCGAGCTGGAATTGCCTTGGTGAGTCGGCGGCACGTCGACCTCGGCCGCATGTCCAGCGCCATTTGTCGGGCGCGCTGAGGCTGTACCCACCTGGGGCAATCGGCCCTGGACAGCACCCAGCACCACCGAACTTCCCGCCGTCCCCATCGTCGCGGACGCGCCAAGACCCCACGATCCGCAGACCTCCCGACGCGTCACCAACGCGCCGCTCTTCGGTGTGTCCGCGCAGGTCACCGTGGGTGCCCGGCGCTGGTCCCGACCCTTGAGCCCGCCCAGAAGGACGTACACCCATGGCCGCCACCCCAGAACGCCCCCAGCCTCCGGCCGGGGGTGCCGCCACCGCAGCCACGACCCGCCGCAAGGCCGGACGCCACCGCGGCGAGGGCCAGTGGGCCGTGGGGCACTTCACGCCGCTGAACGGCAATGAGCAGTTCAAGAAGGACGACGACGGTCTCAATGTGCGGACGCGCATTGAGACGATCTACTCCAAGGCGGGATTCGACTCGATCGACCCCAACGACCTGCGCGGGCGGATGCGTTGGTGGGGCCTGTACACCCAGCGCAAGCCCGGGATCGACGGCGGCAAGACCGCGGTCCTGGAGCCCGAGGAGCTGGACGACAAGTACTTCATGCTGCGGGTCCGCATCGACGGCGGACGGCTGACCGTGGCCCAGCTGCGCGCCATCGGCGAGGTCTCCGAGCAGTACGCCCGCGGCACCGCGGACATCACCGACCGGCAGAACATCCAGCTGCACTGGATCCGCATCGAGGACGTCCCCGCCATCTGGGAGAAGCTGGAGGCCGTCGGGCTCTCCACGACCGAGGCGTGCGGTGACTGCCCGCGCGTGATCATCGGCTCCCCGGTGGCCGGCATCGCCGCGGACGAGATCATCGACGGCACCCCGGCCGTGGACGAGATCCACGAGCGCTACATCGGCAGCAAGGAGTTCTCCAACCTGCCGCGCAAGTTCAAGACCGCGATCTCCGGCTCCCCGGTCCAGGACGTGGTCCACGAGATCAACGACGTCGCCTTCGTCGGCGTCGTCCACCCCGAGCACGGCCCCGGCTTCGACCTGTGGGTCGGCGGCGGACTGTCCACCAACCCCAAGCTCGCCCAGCGCCTGGGCACCTGGGTGCCGCTGGACGAGGTCGCGGACGTCTGGGCCGGTGTCGTCGGGCTCTTCCGG
The DNA here is from genome assembly GCF_053595675.1 of Streptomyces sp. NPDC002446. Lineage (NCBI taxonomy): Bacteria > Bacillati > Actinomycetota > Actinomycetes > Kitasatosporales > Streptomycetaceae > Streptomyces > Streptomyces sp. NPDC002446. The sequence continues at coordinate 86,336 of NZ_JBSFYC010000006.1, forward strand.
GACTACGGCTACCGCCGGCTGCGCACCCGCGCCCGGCTGAAGTTCCTGATGGCCGACTGGGGCCCGGAGAAGTTCCGTCAGGTGCTGGAGGACGAGTACCTGGAGCGCAAGCTGGTCGACGGCCCGGCGCCGGCGGAGCCCGCGCAGAAGTGGCGCGACCACATCGGTGTGCACGAGCAGAAGGACGGCCGCTTCTACGTCGGCTTCGCGCCGCGCGTCGGCCGGGTGGACGGCGCCACGCTCACCAAGATCTCCGAGCTGGCCGCGGCGCACGGCTCGGACCGGCTGCGGACCACCGTCGAGCAGAAGATGATCATCCTCGACGTCGAGCGGGACCAGGTCGAGTCGCTGGTCGCGGGCCTGGAGGCGCTGGACTTCCGGGTCACCCCCTCGCCGTTCCGCCGCGGCACCATGGCCTGCACCGGCATCGAGTTCTGCAAGCTGGCGATCGTGGAGACCAAGGGTCGCGGCGCGTCGCTGATCGACGAGCTGGAGCGCCGCCTCCCGGACTTCGACGAGCCGCTGACCATCAACCTCAACGGCTGCCCGAACGCCTGCGCCCGCATCCAGGTCGCGGACATCGGACTCAAGGGGCAGCTGGTGCTGGACGACGACGGCAACCAGGTCGAGGGCTACCAGGTGCACCTGGGCGGCGCGCTGGGCCTGGAGCCCGGCTTCGGCCGCAAGGTGCGCGGCCTGAAGGTCACCGCCGACGAGCTCCCCGACTACATCGAGCGGGTGCTGCGCAACTTCGAGGCGCAGCGCGAGGAGAGCGAGCGCTTCGCCACCTGGGCGGCGCGGGCGGAAGAGGGTGCGTTGAAGTGAGCGAACGCGCCGCCCCGTTCTACTGCCCGTACTGCGGCGACGAGGACCTGCGGCCCTCCGAGGAGGGCCACGGGGCGTGGGAATGCCGGTCCTGCAGCCGCGCGTTCCGGCTGAAGTTCCTGGGGCTGCTGGCCCCGGGGGCGTCCGCCAACTCCCCTGTCACAGACGGAGGTACGCCGTGACCACCGCTACCGACCTTCAGCAGCTCGCCGAACAGGCGGGCCGCGACCTGGAGGACGCGCCCGCCCTGGAGATCCTCACGTGGGCCGCACAGACCTTCGGTCCGCGCTTCTGCGTCACCTCCTCGATGGAGGACGCGGTCGTCGCGCACCTGGCCTCGCGGGCCTTCCCGGGCGTGGACGTGGTCTTCCTGGACACCGGCTACCACTTCCCGGAGACCATCGGGACCCGGGACGCGGTCGCCGAGGTGATGGACGTCAACGTCATCACCCTGACACCGCGTCAGACGGTGGCCGAGCAGGACGCCGAGTACGGCCCGAAGCTGCATGACCGCGACCCGGACCTGTGCTGCGCGCTGCGCAAGGTCAAGCCGCTCGAAGAGGGTCTGACCGGGTACGACGCCTGGGCGACGGGGCTGCGCCGGGACGAGTCGCCGACCCGGGCGAACACCCCGGTCGTCGGCTGGGACCCCAAGCGGCAGAAGGTGAAGGTCTCGCCGATCGCCCGCTGGACGCAGGCCGACGTGGACGCCTACGTGGCCGAGCACGGCGTGCTCACCAACCCGCTGCTGATGGACGGCTACGCCTCCGTCGGCTGCGCGCCCTGCACCCGCCGGGTGCCGGCGGGCGAGGACGCCAGGTCCGGCCGCTGGGCAGGGAGCAACAAGACCGAGTGCGGGCTGCACGGATGACAGAGCATCAGGAGATATCCATGACGGGCGCCACGATCTGGCTGACCGGTCTGCCGAGCGCCGGCAAGACCACCATCGCGCGCGAGCTGGCCGCCACGCTGCGCGAGGAGGGTCACCGCGTCGAGGTGCTCGACGGCGACGAGATCCGCGAGTTCCTCTCCGCGGGCCTCGGTTTCACCCGCGCGGACCGGCACACCAACGTCCAGCGCATCGGCTTCGTCGCCGAGCTGCTGGCGAGCAACGGCGTCAAGGCGCTGGTGCCGGTGATCGCGCCGTACGCGGACAGCCGCGAGGCGGTACGCAAGCGCCACCAGAGCGAGGGCACCGCGTATCTGGAGGTGCATGTGGCCACCCCGGTCGAGGTGTGCTCCGAGCGCGATGTGAAGGGGCTGTACGCCAAGCAGGCAGCCGGTGAGATCTCCGGCCTGACGGGCGTGGACGACCCCTACGAGCAGCCCGAATCGCCCGATCTGCGGATCGAGTCGCACACCCAGACCGTGCAGGAGTCCGCGGCGGCGCTTTACGCGCTGCTTTCCGAGAGGGGACTGCTGTGAGCGACGTGCGCGCGGCCGCTCGGCCGCAGACAACGACGACAGCCGCGCCGCTGCGCCGCGCGGGCGGAGAAGCGAACGAAAGGGGCGCAGCATGACCACCGTCGCCACCACGACCGGGGACATCGACAACCCTTACGCGCTGTCGCACCTGGACGCCCTGGAGTCCGAGGCGGTGCACATCTTCCGCGAGGTGGCGGGCGAGTTCGAGCGGCCGGTGATCCTGTTCTCCGGCGGCAAGGACTCGATCGTCATGCTGCACCTGGCGCTCAAGGCGTTCGCGCCCGCCGCGATCCCCTTCTCCCTGCTGCACGTCGACACCGGGCACAACTTCCCCGAGGTCCTCGACTACCGCGACCGCACCGTGGAGCGGCACGGCCTGCGGCTGCACGTCGCCTCCGTGCAGGACTTCATCGACCGCGGTGAGCTGCGCGAGCGCCCCGACGGCACCCGTAACCCGCTGCAGACCGTCCCGCTGCTGGACGCCATCGAGAAGAACCGCTTTGACGCGGTCTTCGGCGGCGGCCGCCGCGACGAGGAGAAGGCGCGCGCCAAGGAGCGGGTCTTCTCGCTGCGCGACGAGTTCGGCGGCTGGGACCCGCGCCGGCAGCGCCCCGAGCTGTGGCAGCTCTACAACGGCCGCCACTCGCCCGGCGAGCATGTGCGGGTCTTCCCGCTGTCCAACTGGACCGAGCTGGACGTGTGGCAGTACATCGCCCGCGAGAAGATCGAACTGCCCGCCATCTACTACGCCCACGAGCGTGAGGTGTTCGCCCGCAGCGGGATGTGGCTGGCGCCCGGTGAGTGGGGCGGCCCGAAGGACGGCGAGAGCCTGGAGGTCCGGCAGGTGCGCTACCGCACCGTCGGTGACATGTCCTGCACCGGCGCCGTCGACTCCGACGCCGACACCATCGAGGCCGTGATCGCGGAGATCGCCGCGTCCCGGCTCACCGAGCGGGGCGCGACGAGGGCCGACGACAAGCTGTCCGAGGCCGCCATGGAGGACCGTAAGCGCGAGGGGTACTTCTAACCATGAGCACGATCCACACCGTTGACGCGGGTGCCACCTCGCTGCTGCGCTTCGCCACCGCCGGTTCCGTCGACGACGGCAAGTCCACGCTGGTCGGACGGCTGCTGCACGACTCCAAGTCGGTGCTCGCCGACCAGCTGGAGGCCGTCGAGCGCGCGTCGCTGGGCCGCGGGCAGGAGACGCCGGACCTGGCGCTGCTGACCGACGGGCTGCGCGCCGAGCGCGAGCAGGGCATCACCATCGACGTCGCCTACCGCTACTTCGCCACACCGCGGCGCCGCTTCATCCTCGCCGACACCCCAGGTCATGTGCAGTACACCCGCAACATGGTCACCGGCGCCTCCACCGCCGAGCTGGCCGTGGTGCTGGTCGACGCCCGCAACGGCGTGGTCGAGCAGACCCGCCGGCATGCCGCGGTCGCCGCCCTGCTGCGCGTCCCGCACGTCGTCCTGGCCGTCAACAAGATGGACCTGGTGGACTACCGGGAGTCCGTCTTCGCCGCGATCGCCGAGGAGTTCACGACGTACGCGGCCTCGCTGGGCGTGCCGGAGATCACCGCGATCCCGATCTCGGCGCTGGCCGGCGACAACGTCGTGTCCCCGTCGGCCAACATGGACTGGTACGGCGGCCCGACCGTGCTGGAGCACCTGGAGACCGTGCCGGTCGTCGCCGACCCGTCGGACGACCCCGCCCGTTTCCCGGTGCAGTACGTGATCCGCCCGCAGACCGCCGAGCACCCCGACTACCGCGGCTACGCGGGCCAGATCGCCTCCGGTGTGCTGCGCGTCGGGGACGCGGTGACCGTTCTGCCCTCGGGCCGGACGACCGCCGTCGAGGCGATCGACGCGCTCGGGCAGGCCGTGGACGTCGCCTGGGCACCGCAGTCGGTGACCGTGCGCCTGGCCGACGACATCGACATCTCGCGCGGCGACCTGATCGTTCCGACGGCTACGGCACCGGCCGTCTCCCAGGACGTCGAGGCGACCGTCTGCCATGTGGCGGACCGTCCGCTGACCGTCGGCCAGCGGGTGCTGCTCAAGCACACCACCCGTACCGTCAAGGCGATCGTCAAGGACATCCCGTCCCGGCTGACGCTGGACGACCTCTCCCAGCACCCGGCGCCGGGCGAGCTGGCCGCCAACGACATCGGCCGGGTCGTGATCCGTACGGCCGAGCCGCTGGCGCTGGACGCCTACGCGGACTCCCGCCGCACCGGCTCGTTCCTGCTGATCGACCCGGCGGACGGGACGACGCTGACCGCGGGGATGGCGGGCACCGCGTTCGCGGAGGCGGCCGCGGACGCCGCACCGGAAGCCGGGGCGGACGACGAGGGATGGGACTTCTGAACATGCCCGAGATAGCCCAGGACGTCTTCTCGACCTTCGCGAAGGAGGGCGGCCGTGTCGGCAGCGGCGCCCTAGGCAGCGGTCAGGGCGGAGTCGGCCGATGTGTGTGCTGACGATGCACGACTCCGTACCCCCCACGCCTCCTTTCCGAAGATCCATCGCTCCGCCGGGCGCGCCGTAGTACGGGCGCGTACTGCCCCGGCCCTCCGAGAGGAACTCCTCCCGTGTCTGCCGTTCGACACCGCCTGCTGGCGGCCGCCGCAACCGTCCCGCTCCTTGTCGGCGCGCTGGGCGCCTGCGGCTACGGCTCCGAGGCCAAGAAGGACACATCTGCCGGCGTCGCCCCCAAGGGCGCCAAGACCGACGGGCTCGATCAGGTCAAGATCGGGTTCTTCGGCAACACCACGCACGCCACCCCCCTGATCGGCCTCCAGAAGGGCCTGTTCCAGAAGGAACTGGGCGGCACCGAGATCAAGTCCTCGGTCTTCAACGCGGGCCCCGCGGAGATCGAGGCGCTCAACTCGAACGCCATCGACATCGGCTGGATCGGCCCCTCCCCCTCGATCAACGGCTACACCAAGTCGAAGGGCAAGAGCCTGAAGATCATCTCGGGCTCGGCCTCCGGTGGTGTCTCGCTCGTCGTCAACCCCAAGAAGATCAAGGGACTGAACGACCTCAAGGGCAAGAAGATCGCCACCCCGCAGCTGGGCAACACGCAGGACGTGGCGCTGCTGAACTTCCTGGCCGAGAAGGGCTACAAGGTCGACGCCACCACCGGCACGGGTGACGTCACGGTCCAGCGCACCGACAACAAGGTGACGCCGACCGCCTTCGAGCAGGGCTCCATCGACGGCGCCTGGGTGCCCGAGCCGACCGCCTCCAAGCTCGTGGCCGCGGGCGGCAAGACGATCCTGGACGAGAAGAGGCTGTGGAAGGACGGGAAGTTCGTCATCACGAACGTCATCGTCTCGCAGCGCTTCCTCAAGGAGCACCCGAAGGCCGTCGAGGCCGTACTGCGCGCCTCGGTGAAGACCAACGCCTGGATCCGTTCGCACCCGGCCGAGGCGAAGAAGGCGCTCAACGACAAGCTCGCGCAGCCCGACATCGCCGGCAAGCCGCTGCCCGGCGACGTCCTCGACCCGGCGTTCAAGAACATCGACATCACCGATGACCCGCTGGCCGCCACCCTCCAGGAGGAGGCCGACCACGCCGTCAAGGCGGGCCTGTTGGAGAAGCCCGACCTCAAGGGCATCTACGACCTCACGCTGCTGAACAAGGTGCTCAAGGCCGAGGGCAAGCAGCCGGTCGACGACGCCGGCCTCGGCAGCAAGTAGCCCGCAGCACCGCGCTCCCAGGAGGTGACACCGATGACGACCACCACGCTCACCAAGCAGCAGCCCGCCACGGCGGACACGGGCACCACCGTGCCGTACGCGGCTCGCATCGACCATGTCTCGAAGTCGTTCGGCCGTGCCGGCGCACAGCAGCAGGTGCTGGACGACATCAGCATCGATGTGGCACCCGGCGAGTTCGTCTGCCTCCTGGGGGCCTCGGGCTGCGGCAAGTCCACCCTGCTCAACCTCGTGGCGGGCCTGGACGCGCCGTCCGTCGGCACCATCGAGACGCCCGGCGGCCGGCCGGCCCTGATGTTCCAGGAACATGCGCTGTTCCCCTGGCTGACCGCGGGCCGCAACATCGAACTGGCGCTGCGGCTGCGCGGGGTGCCGCGCGCCGAGCGCCGCGACGAGGCCGAGCGGCTGCTGGAACTCGTCCGGCTCAAGGGCGCCTACGGCAAGCGGGTGCACGAGCTGTCGGGCGGTATGCGCCAGCGCGTGGCGATGGCCCGTGCGCTCGCCCAGGACAGCCAACTGCTGCTGATGGACGAGCCGTTCGCCGCGCTGGACGCGATCACCCGCGATGTGCTGCACGACGAGCTGACCCGCATCTGGCAGGAGCAGAACGACAGCGGCTCCGCCGGCAACCTCTCGGTCCTGTTCGTCACCCACAACGTCCGTGAGGCGGTGCGGCTGGCCGAGCGGGTGGTGCTGCTGTCCTCCCGGCCGGGCCGGATCGCCCGCGAGTGGCAGGTGGACATCCCCCAGCCGCGCCGCATCGAGGACGCCGCGGTCGCCGACCTGTCCATCGAAATCACCGAACAGCTCCGTGGGGAGATCCGCCGCCATGGCCAGCACTGAGACCTCGGCCGAGTCCGCCGCCGCACCGGCCGACACCGCCGACGCCACCGAGAAGCGGGACGCCACCAGCGACATCGCCGGTCTGGAAGCCGGGCTCGACGCCCTGGAGTCCACGGTCGTCACCCGTCAGCCCTGGCTGCGCACCGCCGCCTCCAAGGCGGTCCCTCCCCTCGTCGCCATCGCGATCGTGCTGGGACTGTGGCAGCTCGCCTACCACTTCGAGCTGAAGGCCCACTATCTGCTGCCGAGCCCGGTGGAAGTGGCCCGCTCGCTGCAGGAGAAGTGGCTCGAAGGCACCCTGCTGGACTTCGTGTGGACCAGCGTCTCCCGCGGCGCCCTGGGCTTCCTGGCCTCGGTCGCCATCGGCACGGTGCTCGGGCTGATCGTCGCCAAGATCAAGGCCGTACGGGCCGCGATCGGCCCGATCCTGAGCGGTCTGCAGTCGCTGCCCTCGGTGGCCTGGGTCCCGGCGGCGATCATCTGGTTCGGGCTGAGCGACGCCACCATCTACGCGGTGGTGCTGCTCGGCGCCGTCCCCTCCATCGCCAACGGCCTGGTGGCGGGCGTCGACCAGATCTCCCCGCTCTACCTGCGGGCGGGCCGCACCATCGGTGCGACGGGTCTGGCCGGGGTGCGGCATGTGCTGCTGCCGGCCGCGCTGCCCGGCTACATCGCCGGCCTCAAGCAGGGCTGGGCGTTCTCCTGGCGCTCCCTGATGGCCGCCGAGCTCATCGTCAACGCGCCCGATCTGGGCACCGGTCTGGGCCAGCTGCTGGAGCAGGGCCGCGAGCTCCAGGACATGTCCTGGGTGCTGTCCGCGATCCTGCTGATCCTGATCGTCGGTATCGGTATCGAGCTGCTGATCTTCGCGCCGATCGAGCGGCGGGTGCTGCGCAGCCGCGGCCTCCTGGTCAAGAGCTGAACCATGCACATACGTCCCACTCACCCCACGCTTCTCGTCGTCGCCCACGGCAGCCGCGATCCGCGGCACGCGGCGACCGTGTCCGCGCTCTGCGCGCGGGTACGGGCGCTGCGGCCGGGGCTGCGCGTCGAGGTCGGCCATCTCGACTTCAACGCGCCCCGGGTGCCCCGGGTCCTGGAGCGCCTGGCGGCCGAGGGGGTACGGGACGTGGTGGCGATGCCGCTGCTGCTCACCCGGGCGTTCCATGCGAAGTCCGACATCCCGGCGGTGCTGCACGAGGCCGCCGTGCGACTGCCCCGGCTGGCCATCCGCCAGGCCGAGGTGCTCGGCCCTTCTTCCCTCCTGACCGCCGCGCTGGAGCGCCGGCTCACGGAGGCCGGGCTGCGGCCCGGCGACCGTCGCTCGACCGGGGTCGTGCTGGCCTCGGCGGGCTCCTCCGACCCGGAGGCGATCGCAGTGATCGCTGAAATCGCGCGGGAGTGGCGGCGCACCACTGGTTGGTGTGCCGTGCGACCTGCGTTCGCCTCCGCATCTCTGCCCCGCACGGCCGATGCCGTGCGGGCCCTGCGCGCCGAGGGCGTGCACCGGGTAGCCGTCGCCCCGTACGTCATCGCCCCCGGCTTCCTCCCGGACCGGATCGCGGCCGGTGCCCGCGAGGCCCGCGCCGACGTCCTCGCACCCGTCCTCGGCGCCGCCCCCGAACTGGCCCGTCTGCTGCTGCGCCGTTACGACCAGTCGGTGCTGGCCGGCGTCCGCGGCGATCTGACGGCACAGATCGCCTGAGGGGGCACGGCCGGGGGCCGGGGGCCGGCGGCCGGTGGCCGGTGGCCAGTGGCCAGTGGCCGGTGCGGAGACGGCGGCGGTTCGCGCGATCCGGGAGACGGCGGGGGTTCGCGCGATCCGGGAGACGGCGGCGGTTCGCGCGATCCGGGCGCGAACCGGGCGGAGGCCGGACGCGATGGCCCCGGCGACATCGGGGGTGTCGTACGGCGGGGCAGCGGGCCGTTGCTGGGACAGTGAAACCGATGACTTTCCTCCCAGGCCGACGTGCCCTGCTCAAGGCGGCGGGCGCCACCGTCCTCCCCGGGGGCCGACTGCCGCCCGCCGCGCCCGCGCCCCGCAGCGCCGCCTCCGCGGAGCCGCTCACCCGGCACCGGCTCCGGCAGCATGCGCGGGACGCTCTGCGGCAGGGCCGCTTCGTCAGCGTGGCCGTATCCGTGCGGGACGGGCGACGCGTCCTGCGGGCGAGCGCGGGCACCAGGGAAGCGGGCGGGGAACAAGGGGTACCGGAGGGTGCCTCGTTCCGGGTGTGCAGCGTGACGAAGTCCTTCGTCGCCACCGTCGTCCTCCAGCTCGTGGCCGAGGGCCGGCTGTCGCTGAGGGACAGCGTCGACAGCCGCCTTCCCGGGCTGGTCCGGGGAAACGGGAACGACGGACGCCGCCTCACCCTCAGGAATCTGCTCCAGCACACCAGCGGCCTGCCCGAGTTCCTGCACATCTCCGGCACGGCCGCGGAGTTCGAGCAGCACAGATTCCGTCATGTCACCCCCCGCCAGCTGCTCGCCACCGCGCTACGGCACGAGCCCGGCTTCCCACCCGCCGATCCCGACGACGCCGACCCCCGCTGGTCCTACTCCAACACCAACTACGTCCTCCTCGGGTTGCTCATCGAGAGGGTCACCGGGCGCCCCTGGGCGGCGGCCGTCCGCGACCAGATCATCCGGCCGCTGAAGCTCACCGGCACCTACGAGCCGGGGGACGACCCCACCCTCGGCACGCCCCACGCACACGCCTACCACCGCTTCGCGCCCCAAGGGACCTGGACCGACACCACCCTCCGGAACATGACCACGGCGGGCGCCGCGGGCTCGCTCATCAGCACCGCCGAGGACCTCGACCGCTTCTACACCGCCCTGCTGACCGGCCGTCTCCTGCCCGCGGCCGCACTCGACGAGATGCGCCGGACCGTCCCCGCCGCGGACAAGGAGATCCAGGCGTTCCTCCCCGGCATGCGCTACGGACTCGGGCTGATGAGTCAGCCGCTGCCGTGCGGCGGACTGCGCTGGGGCCACGGCGGCGACCTGGAAGGAACCACCGTCCGCGTCGGCGTCACCGACGACGCACACCGCAGCGTCGTCATCACCACCAGCGGCACGACGGCCGACGCCCACCAGCGCCAGACCGCCGAACGCGCTCTGCAACACCTCACCACCGACGTCCTGTGCGCACGCCGCAAACAGAGTTGACGTCCGAGGTGCCATCGGATCTCCTGTGGCGGTGTCCCGCCTTCGCATCCAGCAGCCGGACGACGACGCCACGCTCACAGACTGGCAGTACGTCCACAACGTCATCATCCCCACCCACGTCCTGTCTCTGGACGAGGTACGGGAACGTGCCCAGCGCCACCACCTGGAGGTCGTCTACCTCGATGACGTCCTCGTGGGGTGCAGCACGGTGCGTCCGCCGACGGACGGCACCTCTACGGCGACGGTGATCGCCCGCGTGCTCGCCGGTCACCGCAGGCAGGGGATCGGCGGGCGGCTCTACGCACGCGGTCTCCACCGGGCGCGGGAATCGGGTGCCGAGGTGATCGAGACCGTGGTCCTGTCCTCCAACGAGGACGGTCTGCGATTCGCGCAGAAACACGGGTTCGTCGAGACCGAGCGATATCTGCTGCCAGGAGACACGATCCCCTGGATCGACTTGCGGCTCTCCCACCCCTGAATTTCCCGGAACGCATTGTGCGGGCCGCGGCGGCAATTCGCCGAGGGCGCTACTTCCAGCACCAGTGGGTTATCGACTTCCACTCCGCTAAGTCCGGGGCAAGGGATCCGTGCATAGCCTTTTTGCGGACCGTCTGACGCACCGTCCCGTTCTTGTCCTTTCCGTACCAGGTGTGATTCGTACGGTTCCAGGCGGAGCGGGGCAGGTATTTCCCCCGGGGGTTCCATGACCCCTGGTCGCACTTCGCGAAGGACACGTCCTTGGATTCCGCCCAGGTCTCGTTCTGCCGGTAGCCCTCGCCGTCCCAGGTACAGAACCAGCCGTTGGTGCAGTCGTAACGCCCGTCGGCGTGCGCTGCCCGGACCTCCCCTTGTCCGGAAGCCTGCGCCGGTCCGGCAATCACGGACCCCAGCAGGGCGGTCACCGCCGCGCCCAGCGTCACGGCATTCAGTACACGCTTCAATCTTCCCCCTCCGGAACTACGGCACCGCCGGAATATCCACGCCCCTGGTCCTGGTGGCGGTATTCGCCCACGGTCCGCGGATGCGAGCCCGGCCCCTCGTCCCTGATGCCGTATCCGCTCGCGAGGTGCACCTCACTCAGGACGAGGACCGCCACGAAGAACGCAAGGACAGAAACCAGCCCAATGGTCTGCCATATGCGCCCAGTGAGCACCCCGCACCTCCGCCGATACACCCCGGTATGGATATCACGGGATCCTGTCCGCCCGGCCCGAACCCGTTGGGAACGGCCGGTTTCCAGCGGCCGTGTTCAGATGCAGTGCTCGTGCTGCCGCAGCGGCTTGACGATCCTGCTCAATTCCACGAGCAGCGCGTCGAGTTCGGGGGCCTGGTCCGAGATCGCGGCCTCCACCGCCGGATGCCGCCCGTAGGTGATGAGCAGCTTCCTGCCGTCCCGGGACCGGGCCTCCCTCAGCACCCAGTCCACCTCGTCGACACTCACGCAGGTATCCGTCGTCGGGCGGGGCGGCGTCAGCCCGCAGCGCAGCACCACCGCCCCACTCCCCCACACCGCGACTCCCGGCAGATCGACGCGATCCCGCTCCTGCCCGTTCAGACGGTCGGGATAGCCGTTCGCGATCCGTGTGCACTCCGGTCCGCCACCGCTCGGCGCCGCCTCCACACCGAACGCGGGCGAGTTCATCTCGCGCACCACCACCGCGCCGGCGACCACGGCCCCCGCGACGGCCACACCGGCCACGACCCGCGACCGACCAGAAAGACGCACCATCCCCAAACCCCCAAGCTCCGCGCCGCCCGGAACACTCCCCGGGCGGCCGCCCCGAACGCTACGCCCCACCCGCCAACCGCCCGCACAGCGCCTCCCGTTCAAGAGCCGTGCACACCCCCGAAAACCCTCCGCCCAGGCCCGCCTTCTAGGATCGGAACGACTCCACTTACCGGCCGTTCACCGGTCCGCCCGCGCACATGACCCATACATGACCACGCATGACCACACATGACTCATCGGCAATGGCGCGCAGGAATCGCTGCTCGCCCACGGCTCGGTCGCCGGTGGTCACGGCGGCTACGGCGGTTACGGCCTGGCTCCCCTGAGGAATGCGAAGGGCTTTGGAAATCGATCTGCCGCTCGGTGAAGACGCCGGTGCCGCTCGGCTCGCCGCCGAACTCACCGAAATCGACAACGCCCGCTTCCTGCGGGCGGCGGCCGGCGCCCCGGTCCGCATCCACCACCGCAGCACCGACCGCCTCCTCGGCCGGCCCACGGCCGACGCTCCGGACACCACCGAGCCCACCTCCAGCCTCCTGCTGCGCGCCGTCCACCTGTGCTTCACGGCCCATCTGCCGCTGAGCCTCTCGCCCGACGTGCTCTGGTACGCCGTCGTGCACGAGGTCGCCGTGCACGTCCGGCTGAACTCCGGTACCTACGAAGGGCTCTTCACCGACACGCCCGGACACCGGCAGACCATCACCGTCCGCGACGACCTGGCCCCGCAGGACTGGCAGCGCTCGATCAACCTGGTCCAGCAGCCCCTGCGCGAGCGGATCGGCGACGAGGTGGCCGACCTCTTCCAGCCGGCCTTCTCGACCACCACCCCCGCCGAGGCCACGGCCACACTGGTGGCGCTGATGGACGTGGTCAGCCCGTACTACCGCTTCCGGTGGGAGACGCTCTGCGGCATCCCCCGCATCCGACTGGAGGGCACCGGCCGGGACTGGCGCCTGCTGGCCGCGCGCGTACGGGAGCTGGCGGAGTGGTTCGAGGGGCTGCGGCCGTGGTTGACCGCGCTGCAACCGGTGCTGGACGCGATCTGGGCGGCAGCCTCGGGATGGGGCGTCGACCACGAGTTCTGGCGCTCGCTCTACAAGTGGGAGTCCGCCTCCGGCGGGGACCGGGTCACGGGGTGGATCACCGCCTTCTTCGCCCACCGGTACACCGTCGACGGCCCGCGCCCCAAGCAGTCGTTCGGCCCGGGAACCACCGCCGAGGAAGACTTTCCCGCTCATGTCTCCCGTGTCCCGTTCCGCTGGAAGACCCCCGCCGAAGTCCTCGATATGGCCTTCCTCGGCGGTGTACTCGGCATCGAGCGCGACAACGCATGGATCCGGCCCCGGCTCGGCCATGCCGTGGTCGAAGTCGGGCCCCTCTCTGCCACAGACGCGGCCAGGGGGCGAGGGCCGCTTCGTGCGTCGGTCATGAGCCCTCCCTGGAGGTGAACTGGAGGCGTGGCGGGGGTTCGGTCGTGGTGTCCCAGGCTTGGCGTTCGGCGTGGTGGAGCCAGTTCAGGTACCACTCCGCGAACGAAACGGGCCCCGTCCTGCCGCGCAGTTGGACGGGCACCAGCCCCTCGCCGACGGCCCGTACGTCCTCCCATATGGTGCCCCGCTGGGGGCCGGTGACCACCAGGAGCGAGTAGTACGCACAGCCCTGGGAGCTGATGCACAGGGTGCCCTCGGTCAGGGCGTCGTAGAGCTCGTCGTGGCGGGCCTCCCAGGTGTCGTACGCGGCGGAGAAGGCATCGTCGTCCGGGTAGTCGGCCCGCTGGGGCTCCGCGTACTCGTGTTCGTCGAGTTCGGCGGTGAGCTCGGGGCGGAAGGGCAGCGCACTGTGACCGGTGGCGGGTGGGGCGTCGGGCTCGGGCGGCCTGATCGGGAACAGTCCGTAGTCGGGGCCCGCGCCGCCCGCGCCCACCTCCAGGAGGAACGTGCGGTACTCCTCGGGCAGTTCGGTGCCGCGCCAGCGCTCGACCGCGCGTAGCTGCTCCTCGGTGAGGGCGGGCAGCAGGTCGAAGTGATGGCCGTGGTGAGGGAAGTCGGCGCCGAAGACCGCCCACCACCGCGGTGCGTTCCGCAGCGCGAGAACACGCTCCCGCACGCCTGCCCAGGTCCCGCCCATCGTTCGTACCTCCTCCGGGATCTCACGCCGCCGCCCGCCACACGTCATCGCAACGCCGTCGTACGCAGCGGTGTACGGCCTGGCAACGCGACGGATGCCCTCTCTGATGCCGTCTCTGATGTCGTCTCTGATTGCCGTCGCTGGTGCCGTCTATTTCTTGAAGCTCTTCGGCTTCTTGAAGCTCTTCGCCCATTTAGAGGACTGGGCCACACCCATCGCCAGGGTCACCAGGCCGAAGAACAGCCACATGACGGAGCCCAGGGTCGCCCCCACCCCGGTCTCCCGGAACTTCTCGCCGCTGCCCAGCCAGCCCTCGGCCACATCGAGCTTCGTGCCGGCCGGATAGTCCTCCGCGTTCTCCAGGGTTCCCCGCTCGGGGTCGCCCCCCTCAGCGGGGACCACGACGGTGCCCCGGCACTCGTAGTCGGAATTCTTCCCGCCGGGGTTGGTGTCGGAGCAGTAGTCCACGGTGAAGGTGCCGCGTGTGCCCACCAGGCCGGTGGCCTGCACCCCCTGGACGCTGTTGACGAAGACCGCTCCGGCACCGATGAGGAGGAGCACGATTCCGAGCAGCAGCCCGAGGACCCGCCATCCCCATGCCGGCTTCTTCTCTCCCTGCTGCCGTGCGTCTCCCGGCTTCTTGTCGCCTTGCCGCTTCTTGTCGCTCTGCTGCTGCTTGTCGTTCTGCTGCTCGTCGCTCTGCTGCTTCTGGCTCGGCTCACCCGATATCGCGCTGCTCACCCGAGCACCCTAAAGCCGGTGGCAGCACCCGCCCCGGCCGGGCCCGCCCGGCCCGTCGGCGTATCGGCCCGGCCCTTTTCGTAGACGGTGAGGCCCCGTGCCAGATGGAGGGGTACCAGGAGCAGTTCCACGACGAGGGCCTTCCAGGCGTAGAGGAGGTTGACGGTCTTGGTGGCGTAGACGCAGGGGATGTTCAGCAGTACTCCCGGCAGCGGGAGTTTGCGGCGGTGGGCGGCGTAGAGGAGGGGTGGGGTGGTCAGCAGGAGTTCGGCGCCGGCCCACCAGGCGACGGTCAGGGGCAGGGGCCGGCCAGTGGTTGCGGCGGCGATGAAGGGGGTCGCCCACCACAGGGGCGCGGTGAGGATCTCCAGGAGCGCGAGGAGGACCCAGAGCGCCAGAAGGGGTTTGTGGCGGATCAGGGCGCCGAGGTGGAGGCGGACGTTCTGGCAGAAGCCGGCCATCCAGCGCCAGACCTGTTTGCGGAGGTAGGTGAGGTCTTCGGGGTCGGCGGCGAGGGCGACGGCGTCGGAGACGTAGACCGCGCGTCTGCCGGCGATCTGCTGGGACCAGGTGTAATCCATGTCCTCGACGATGGTGCGCTCGGGGAAGCCGCCGAAGGTGACGAGGTCGTCGCGGCGGAAGACGGAGCAGCAACCCGAGCAGACCATGGGGCTGTTGGCGCGGGCCTGGATGGGCCGGTGCCAGTGGAAGCCGAAGAGGTACTCGGTGGAGCGTCCTCGTTCCCAGATCGTGCGGGTGTGCCGGGTGCGGACCATGCCTGCGGCGACGGAGACGGACGGGTCGTCGAAGGCGGGGACGACGGTCTCGATGTAGTCCGGGGCGAGGACGGTGTCGGCGTCGACGGCCAGGACCAGGTCAGTGGTGCAGTGCGGCAGGGCGTAGTTCTGCGCTTTGGCCTTGCTGCCCAGGTTTTGTGGCGGGCGTAAGACGGTCACGCCGTGTGATGCCGCCACCTCGCCCGTGCGGTCCGTGGACGCGTCGTCCACGACCAGGACGCGGTCAGGCCGGATGGTTTGGCGCGCGAGCGACTCCAGCGTGGCCGGTAGCCCTTCCTCCTCGTTGTGAGCAGGGACGATGACGGTGGTGGTGTGCATATCGAGCTTCCCCCGTGGTGCGGATCGCGCCGGCTGTGACGGCGATCAGGCCGATGAGGCCGTAGACGATGGTGCTGATGCCGATGAACGGCAGTCCTCCGTGCATGTCACCGAGGGTAGTTGCGTCGAAGCCATTTCGGTTCCGGAGGCGCCCTCCTGTGGATAACTTTCGGGGTTCGGGGGCGAGTTGCGGGTGCGCGGGGGCAGTTTGGTGGCGGCCAGGGCACCGAGCGCGGCGATGGCCGCGAGGGCCATGAGCGTGGGGCCCATGGCGGCGGTGAGACCGGTCAGCATGGTCGCGGCGGCGACGCCGAGCGTGGGGCCGATGTTCATCGCGGTCTGCTGGAGCCCGCCGGCCACCCCGGCGTGGTCCACGGACGCCTGGCGCACGATGACGGCGGTCGCGGTGACCATCACCGTGCCGAAGCCCGCACCGAGAAGGAGGAAGCCCGTACCGATCGCCAACGGGCCGGAACCACGGTCGAGTTGGGAGAGGAGGAGGATGCCGAGGGTGAGCAGGGCCATCGCCGCGCCGGTCGTGCGGCGGGGGCCGTACCGGCGCTGCAGTACGGCGGAGGCCGGCGCGCTCAGCACCATCATCACGGCCAGGGGAAGCACCCGCAGACCGCTCTGGAGCGGGTCCAGCCCGAGGACGTCCTGCAGGAAGTAGGTGCCGACGAAGAGCGCACCGAACAGGGCCGCCGAGGCGGACAGCAGGATGCCGAGCGCCGGGGCAACGGCCCCTGAGGACACCACGCTCGGCGGCACCAGCGGGCTCGCCGTACGCCGCTCGTGCCGGATGAACACGGCGCCGGCGGCCACCGCGGCGACCGCGCCCAGCACGGTGGGCGCCGTCCAGCCCGCCTCCGGCAGGGCGACGAGGGTGTGGACCAGACACACCAGGGTGATCGCCAGCAGTCCGGCGCCGGGCAGGTCGAGCCGGGAGACGGTGGCGCGGCGCGACACCTGCGACGTCACCGGAGGCATGCGTACGGCCAGCGCCAGCACCCCGGTCACCACGGCCGGTACCACATTGAGGAAGAACACGGCCCGCCAGCCCAGGTGGGCGACGAGCGCACCGCCGACCACCGGGCCGGCGGCGGCCGACAGCCCGATGGCGCTGGTACGCAGCGCAAGCGGCATACCGAGCCGGTCGGGCGGGTACGCGGCGCGCAGCATCCCCAGCGTGGCCGGCTGCAGCAGCGCGCCGAAGACACCCTGGGCGACGCGCAGGCCGATCACCCAGCCGATGCCGGGCGCCAGGCCGATCCCCGCGGAAGCGGCGCCGAAGCCCAGGATCCCGGTGGCGAAGACCTGTTGGTGGCCGTACCGGTCGCCGAGGCGGCCGGCGAAGACGAGCAGGCCGGCCACGGCGATGAGGTAGCCGGTGCTGGTCCACTGGACCTGCACGAACGAGGCGTGCAGGTCCCGTTGCAGGGTGGGCTGTGCGACGGTCAGCACGGTGCCGTCCAGGGCGACGATGGCGGCTCCGGTGATGCTGCCCGAGAGTGTGAGGCGTCGATGGCGTACCGAGGTCATCGGACCTCCGGCCCGAGGTGCGCGTCCAGTACGGCGCGCAGCAGCGGTTCGACGTCATCGGAGCCCGTCGCGAGCTGGAGGCTTCCCCAGCCCCACAGCTGGGCGATGCCGTGCAGATTCGCCCACAGGGCGCCCGCGATCACCGGTGGTGCCGCTCCCGAGGGCGGCTCCGCACGGGCGACGAGGTCCACGAGCAGATGGAAGAGCGGCAGGCTGGTCTCCCGAAGGCCGTGCTGGTTGCTCTCCAACAGGTCGTGACGGAACATCAGCTCGAACATCCCGCGGTTGGTCCGCGCGAAGTCGAGGTAGTGCCGCCCCAGCGCCAGGAGCTGGGTGCGCGGGCCGGCCCGGCCGCTGCCGAGCGCCTCGGCGGCCGTGGCGGCCAGGTCGGCGAAGCCCTGCCGCGCGATCGCGGACAGCAGGGACAGGTGGGTCGGGAAGTAGCGGCGCGGCGCCCCGTGCGAGACCCCGGCCCGGCGGGCGATCTCCCGCAGCGTCAGCGCCTGTACGCCCTCCCTGGCGACCAGGTCGACACCGGCCTCGACCAGACGGGCACGCAGGCCCGCATCCTGCACACGTTCACTCATAGACACTGTCTACCAGGAGTAGTAGACAGTGTCTACCGATGCTAGTGGCCAGCTGGTGGCCAGCGTCTCCGCACTGCCGCTACCGCCCTGCGCGCCGCCCACGGCGCCGGAGTGACGGGGCATCGGGCGCCCGGACACGCAAAAGCGCCGGCCGCCGCGCCCCGTGGGGGCGAGCGCGACGACCGGCGCGTAGCTGAGGAGGTGGGACGACTACTCGACGACCTTCAGCAGCTTGTTGGGCGTGCCCTCGCTCGGGTTGGAGATCTTGTCGGGCGTGGCACCTTCGGTCAGGGCCTTCTCCACGTCAGCGGGCTTGGCGTCCTGGTGACCGGCCAGGTAGATCGCGGCGGCACCCACGACGTGCGGGGTCGCCATGGACGTACCGGAGATGGTGTTGGTGGCGTCGTCGCCGGTGTTCCAGTCCGAGGTGATGTCGGAGCCGGGGGCGTAGAGGTCCACCACGCTGCCGAAGTTGGAGAAGTCGGACTGCTCGTCCTTGTCGGTGCTGGACGCCACCGTGATGGCCTCCTTCACGCGCGACGGGGAACCCTGGCCCGCGTCGGAGGACTCGTTGCCCGCCGCGACGCCGAAGGTGACACCGGACTCGATGGCCTTCTTCACGGCCGCGTCGAGGGCCTCGTCCGCGCCGCCTCCGAGGGACATGTTGGCGACCGAGGGGCCCTTGTGGTTCTTGGTGACCCAGTCGATGCCCGCGACGACCTGCTCGGTGGTGCCGGAGCCCTGGTCGTCGAGCACACGGACGGCGACGATCTTCGCCTTCTTGGCGACACCGTGCGCCTCACCGGCGATGGTGCCCGCGACGTGCGTGCCGTGGCCGTTGCCGTCGTCGGCGTTGTCGTCGTTGTCGATCGCGTCGAAGCCGGACGTGGCGCGGCCGCCGAAGTCCTTGTGGCTGACGCGGACACCGGTGTCGATGACGTATGCGGTGACGCCCTCGCCGCCGCTGTCGGGGTAGTTGTACTTCTTGTCGCCCTCGGTGTCCGCCTGGTCGATGCGGTCCAGGCCCCACGACGGCGGGTTGTCCTGGGTGGCGTCGATGTGGAACTTCTTGTTCTGGACGACCTTGTCGACGGCCGGGTCGGCGGCGAGGCGCTTGGCCTCTTCCTCGCTCAGACCGGTGGTCGAGAAGCCGGCGACGGAGGAGTAGTTCCGCTTGACCTTGCCGCCGTACTTGGCAGCCAGGTCGCCGCTCTGCGCGGTGCGGACGGACTTCTTCATCATGACGATGTAGCTGCCGTCTACGGCGCCCTTGGCCTCAGCGCCAAAGATCTTGCCCTCGGCGGGAGCGGAGGACGCGCCGGCGGTGACCGCGGTGACGGCGGCGATGCCAGTCGCTGCGACCGCGGCGGCTATCGCCGTGACGAGCCGCTTCTTGCTGGAACGCTTGTGAGCCATTGCGAGGGTTCTCCTCGTTCGTGGTGTGGGGGGAAAGCGTTGCGCCAACAGCCCGTGGACACAGGAAAATCTGCGTCGGGCTGGCTCGAAACCCTGTCTGATTGACGAGTCCAATTCAAGGGGGACCCCGCCGTGTGAGATAAACAACAACCCTGCGAAATGGCCATAGAGTTGCAGAACCGGGCAAAGGATCCAGCGACTTGAACCAGGGAGGCTCAACTCCGTTTACGTACGCGCAACAGAGGGCAAGGCGGCGCTCATTGGCGCTGTGCCGGGCTCACTCGGGCAGCGCGGGACGGACGAGGTCCGCCGCCGCCGGGTGCCTCCCCCGCTGGCCACCTGCCGACGCAACACGTCTGCCCGCGCGGCCACTTCGCTCTCGCCGAGGTGCGGCGGTACGGCGAACTCGCCGAGGTGCGGGGGTCCGGCGAACTCGCCGACCCGCAGGACCACATGCCGGGCCCGAACCGGCTCCTTCAGCGTTGATACCGCGCCAGCACCAGGTTGCCGTCCTCCACCAGCCGCTTCCGCAGGGTGTGCAGATCGATGGCGCCGCTGTAGTACTCCTGCAGACCCGGGGTCGCGATCTTGTCCTTCCACTCCGGATAGCCGCGAACGGACTGGGCCGGGGCGGAGCGCAGCGACCCGGCCAGGGCGGTACCCGTCGCCCAGTCGTACGCCGTCACCCGCAGCGCCGGGTTCTCCAGCGCCTCCCGACCGGTCGGCAGCAGCCAGTCGCCCCGGGCGAGCCGGACCATGTTCGGCGGCCGGAGGAGGAAGTCGATGAAGGCCATCGCCTCTTCCTTGTACGGGCAGTCCTCGGCGATCGACAGGGTCTGCGGGCTCACCCCCTGGTCGAGCGCGGTGCCCTTGGGGGCGGGCAGTACCGTCCACTCGAAGCCCTTGGGCGCCTGCTGGGCGATCTGCTGACGGTAGGAGAAGCCGAGCGGCACCATCGCATAGCGGCCGGCGAAGAAGCCCGGGAGGGTGTCGGAGCCGCCCATGCCCAGGGTCGAACGGGAGGCGCTGCGGTCGACGTTCAGCTGGTCGTGGATGGTGCGCGGCACCGCCTGGTCCACCGCGTCGAAACGGACCTCCACCTTGCCGTCGGGGCGGCGGTGGAAGATCCGGCCGCCCGTGGACAGGGCGAGGTTGAGGGTGGCCGAAACGGGCTCCTTGAGCGGCCAGGCGACACCGTAATCGGAGCCGCGGGTCAGCCGCTCGGCGGCCTCCTCGAACTCCCGCCAGGTCCAGGGGTGTTCGGGCGTGGGGAGGCGTACGCCGGAGCGCCGCAGCTTGGCGCGGTTCGCGATCAGCACCCGCGGTTCCTGGAGGAACGGGACGCCGTAGATCCGGCCGTTGAAGGTGCTGGTCTCCCAGCTCCGGGCCGGGATGTCCTGCTGGAGGCGCCGCGGCAGGAGGGCGGTGAGGTCGGCGAGATCGCCGCCGTAGGCGAAGTCCGCGAGGTCGTCGGAGGCATCGTGGATGATGTCCGGCGCCTCGCCGCCCTCGAAGGAGGTCAGCAGCTGGTCGTGGACGGTGGGCCAGGCACCCTGGACGTACTGGACCTGGACCTTGGGGTGTTGTCTGTTCCACTCCGCGACCAGCTGTTTGTTGGCCTTGAGGGAGTCCTGCTGCCAGGCGAGCGACTGGAAGCGCAGGGTGATCCGGCCGCCGGTCCCGCGTCGGCGCCGGCCGTCGGAGCAGCCCGGCAGCAGGGCCGCGGCGGGCAGCGCGGCGGCGGCCGCGAGCAGCCTGCGGCGGTGGAAGCTGGCCGGCGCCGCCGCGTCCTTCGCCTTCGCCTTCGCCTTCTCTCTTTTCCCCTTCCCCATCCGTTTCCCCCTCCCCATCAGTGCTTCACCGCCCCGGCGAGCATCCCGCCCGTGATCCGCCGCTGGATCACCGCGAACAGGAGCAGGCTGGGGAGCGTGGCCAGCAGCGCCGCGGCGGCGAGCGGGCCGAGGTCGGCGACGCCCTCCGCCCCCAGGAAGTGGGTCAGCACGACCGGCAGCGTCTGTTTTCCGGGCGACTTGAGCAGCACCAGGGCGAAGAAGAACTCGTTCCAGGCGGTGATGAAGGCGAACAGCGCGGTCGCGACGATGCCCGGCGCGAGCAGCGGCGCGGTGACCGACACCAGCGTACGGAGCCGGCCTGCGCCGTCCACGGCGGCGGCCTCCTCCAACTCCGCGGGCACCGCCCGGACATAGCCGGTCAGCATCCACAGCGCGAACGGCAGCGACCAGACCACATAGACCATGATCAGTCCGGTCCTGGAGTCCACCAGATGGAGGCCCTTGAGGACCAGGAACAGCGGGATGATCACCAGCACCAGCGGGAAGGCCTGGCTGATCACGACCCAGCCGGTGGCGGCCCGGGAGAGCCGGTTGCGGTAGCGCGCGAGCACGTACGCCATCGGGGTCGCCAGCGCGATCGCGAGCAGCGCGGAGACGGCCGCGGCCAGCAGGCTGTTGCCCGCGGCGGCCAGCAGCGGCTGCTGCTCGAAGGCCTGCCGGAAGTTCTCCAGGGTCGGCGCCTTCGGTATCCAGGTGGGGTGGATGCTGCCCAGCTCGCGCGGTGGCTTGAAGGCGGTGGAGAGCAGCCAGAGGAAGGGGAAGGCGAGGAAGAGGAGGTAGGCGAGGAGGGCGGTGTACTGGCCGGTGCGGGTGGCGGTGCGGCGGGCGCGGCCGGCACGCGCGGTCCGGCGTGGGGCGCGGCGCCGCGTGGCACTCGTGGTTGCCGCGGCGCTCGCGCCCCGGGGGCTCGCCTTGTGCGTCTCGCTCACCGGTCGTCCTCCCCCTTCAGCCGTCCGACCAGGTACAAGGCCAGCAGCACCGAGATCACGGCGACCATCGCCAGGCCCATCGTGGCGGCGTATCCGAACTGCCCGTAGCGGAAGGCCTCTTCGTACGCGAAGAGCATCGGCAGCCTGGTCCGGCCGCCGGGGCCGCCGTCGGTCAGCACATAGACCAGGGCGAACGAGTTGAAGTTCCAGATGAAGTTGAGGGCGGTGACGGCGAGCGCGATGGGTTTGAGGGCGGGCCAGGTGACCGTACGGAAGCGGCGCCAGGCTCCCGCACCGTCCATGGCCGCGGCCTCGTGCAGCTCACGCGGCACGTTCTGCAGCCCCGCCAGGAGTGTGACGGTGGTCTGCGGCATCCCGGCCCATACGCCGACGAGGACGACCGCGGGCAGGGCGGTGGCCAGCCCGCTCAGCCAGTCGCGGCCGTCGGCCCCGGACAGGCCCAGGCCGCGCAGGGTCTCGTTCAGGACTCCCGCGTCGGGGTGGTAGACCAGCCGCCACATGATGCCGACGACGACCTCGGGCATCGCCCACGGAATGATCGCCAGCGCCCGGGCCAGCCAGCGCAGCCGCAGGTCCAGATGGAGCAGCAGGGCCAGGCCGAGGGCGAGGAAGAACTGCGGGACGGTGACACCGAAGGCCCATATCAGGCCGATCCGGAACGAGTCCCAGAACAGGGAGTCCTGGAACAGGTCGGAGAAGTTCAGCAGCCCGACGAACCCGGTGGCCTGGGTCCGGCCCGACTGGGCGTCGGTGAAGGCCAGCCCGATGCCGTAGAGCAGCGGCCCCACGCTCAGCACCAGGATCGGGAGCAGCGCGGGCAGGACGAGGAACCACGCGCCGTGGTCGCGCCGGGGCCGGGCGGCGCGGCCCGCATCCGCCGCGGTGGGCCGCCGGGGCGCGGTCGCGAGGGTCACGGTGGGGGCTCCTCGTCGTGGGTGCCCGCCGTCGGTGCCAGCGCCATCGCGCCCCCCTTGTCCCCCGTCGTTCCCCGTCGGCGTCGTCTCCCCAGCCGGCCGCCGTCATCGTCGTGAGGGCGGCCACCGCAGTCAAGGTCCTGGGCGCAATCCCCGGCGGAACTCCCCACCCGGGAGGCCCGGGGCGGTGTCCTGCGACACTGGTCGCGTTCGCGCACCGCAGGAGGCATCACCATGACCGAACCGCGCACCGCCGCCTTCACGGAGGCGCGCGCCCGGGACGTACTGGCCGCGGCCGGACGGCCGGACGCGGCGGCCGACGCCCGGCTGCTCTCGCTCGGCGAGAACGCCGTCTTCGCCCTCGGCGACGCCGGTCCGGTCGTACGGGTGGGTCGCAGCGCCGAACTCCTGGAGCGCGCCGAGCGGGAACTGGTCGTGGCCCAGTGGCTGGCGGCCGCGGGTGTACCGGCCGTGCGGGCCGTTGAGCCGGTGGCCACGCTGGTCGACGGGCACCCCGTGACGTACTGGGAGCGGCTTCCGGAGGCCGTCCGTCCCGCCGGGCCGCAGGATCTCGCCGCGCTGCTGAAGCTGGTCCACGCCCTGCCGGAGCCTCCGTTCGCGCTGCCCCGGCGCGAACTGCTCGGCGGTGTGGAGCGCTGGCTGCGGCTGGCGGGCGAGGCCGTGTCGGCGCCGGACGCGGAGTATCTGCGCGGACGGCGGGATGCGTTCGCGGCCGCGGCCACGGCGCTGGAGCCGCATCTGCCGCGCGGCCCGATCCACGGCGACGCGCTGCCCCGTAACATCCATGTCGGACCCGACGGCCCGGTGCTGGTCGACCTGGAAACCTTCTCCTCCGATCTGCGCGAACACGACCTGGTCGTGATGGCCCTGAGCCGGGACCGCTATGGCCTGGGCCCGGACTCCTACGACACGTTCGTGTCCGTCTACGGCTGGGACGTACGGGACTGGGAGGGCTGCGCCGTGCTGCGCGGGTCCCGGGAGACGGCGAGCTGCGCCTGGGTCTCGCAGCACGCGCCCGGAAACCCGGCCGCGCTCAAGGAGTTCCGGCGGCGGATCGCCTCGCTGCGGGAGAAGGACGCGACCGTGCGGTGGTATCCGTTCTGAGGCCGTCGGGCCGCGCCACGGCCCGGAGAACAGCCGACGGGCAGCGGCACGGACCGCGGACGGTGGGCAACTGCACGGACCACGGCCGGGCGGGCAGCTGCACGGAGCACGGCCGGGCGCGTCGGTGGCGGGGCCGCTCGCACTGATCGTGCCGGTCAGGGACGGCGGCGATCAGGACCGGCGATCAGGACCGGCCTGGTAAGGAATCAGCGGCCAGGCCGGCTCGACTATCGCCCGGGGGTCGCCCGAGCGCCGCAAATACGCCTGGAACGAGGCGGCTTGTTCCGCGGCGGCCTGCTCCTGGAGGGCGTGCAGAGCGCGCGGCGAGGGGATGGCGACGGCCGGATACTTCTCCCCGATACGCCGGGCGACACCGGCCGCGGCCACCGCGTCCGCGCCCGCTTCGTGCGCGTCCTCCAGCCGGACGCCGTAGTGGCCGCACAGGGCCTGCAGCGCGCGCTTGCCCTTGCGGTAGCGGTCCACATGCTTGTCGAGGACGAGCGGGTCGATGACCGGCGCGGGGGCGTGTCCCAGCCGGTCGGTCAGGGGCCGTAGGCCATGGCGGCGGCACTCGCGGTCCAGGAGGGACAGGTCATAGCGGGCGTTCATCACCACCAGGGGGATCTCCGCGCGCAGGGCATCGGCGAGCGCCTCGGTGATCTCCTCTATCGCGGGCGCCGGCGGCCGCCCGTGTTCTTGGACATATGCGGTCGAAATGCCGTGAATGGCCGCTGCTTCCTCGGGAATCGGCACACCGGGATCCAGCAGCCAGGTCCGCTTCCCGGCCGTCCGGCCGTCGCCGTCCAGCCGGATCAGGGCGGCGGTGACGATGCGGTCCTGTTCGACATCCGTGCCCGTGGTCTCCAGATCAAAGCTGACCAGCAGCTCCCGATGCCAGGTCATGCCGAAACCTCGCTTCGCTCGCCCTCGCACCCGCTCGGCGCGCACCCTTCCATGACGAGCTCGCAACGCTCCCTCATATGGCCTCCTTCGGTGGTACTTCCCCCGTTGCTCGCCCACTCTCCCACGCACCACTGACAATCGACCGGCCGCCCGACGCGGCGAGGCCCCCGCACGCCCGTGCCCCTAGGCTGACCACCATGGACCTACGGCTGGCAGGACACGGCGCGCTGGTGACGGGCAGCAGTGCGGGGATCGGGGCGGCGATCGCCGAGACGCTGGCGGACGAGGGGTGCGAAATCCTCGTCCACGGGCGGAACGCCGGGGCCGCGGCGGCCGTCGCCGAGCGGATCGCGGCCCGCGGCGTACGGGCCGAAGTGGTGCTCGGCGATCTGACGGAGCCGGGTGTCGCCGAGCAGGTCGCGCTCACCGCGCGCGACTTCGGGGCGCACATCCTCGTCAACAACGCCGGTCCGTTCGCCGAGCACGACTGGGAGAGTTCGCGTCCCGCCGACTGGCGGGCCGCCTTCGAGGGGAACGTCCTGCCGACGGTGCGGGTCAGCCAGACCCTGCTGCCGTCGCTGCGCGCGTACGGCTGGGGCCGGGTGATCACCATCGGCAGCCGCGCCGTACGCACACCGCTGCCCAACATGGTGACGTACTCCGCGGCCAAGGCCGCCGTGGTGAACATGACCACGAGCCTGGCCCGGCACCTCGCGGGAAGCGGGGTCACCGCGAACTGTGTGAGCCCGGGGGTGATCGTCAGCCCGTCGATGTACCGGATGTGGCAGGAGCGGGCAGCGGCCGGCGACCCGGACGGCGGCGGTGCGGGTCAGGAGGGCGCGGCGGACGAACCGGATGAGGCGGACATCGTCGCGCAGTACGCACCGAATCCGACCGGGCGTCTGGGGCGCCCGGAGGACATCGCCTCCGCGGTCGCCTATCTGGCGAGCCCACTCGCCGACTACGTCAACGGGATCGAGCTGCGGGTCGACGGCGGGATCACGGGGACGCCGTAGGACACCGTAGGTCAGCTCTGCCCCGTCACCTCCGTCACCTCCGCCACCAGCGCATCCGGTGCCACCCCCGCGCCGCCCGCATGCGCCGTGGCGAAGGCCGCCTCGCCCAGGCCCGCGCGTGCCGCGGCCGTGCTCCGCGCCACATCGCCGCGCTCCGCGGCCGGCTGCGGAGCCCCGGCGGCGGCGCGGATCGCGGCGGCGCCGCCGAGCAGACGGGCCGTGGCCGCGAAGTCGCCGGTCAGCGCCTGGGCGCCGGCCAGGCCTTCCAGTGCCAGCGCGACGGCGCGCGGGTCGGCGGTGGCGCGGGCGGCCGCGAAGCCGTCCAGGTGGCGGCGGTGGGCGGCCGGCGCATCGCCCCGTAGCTCCGAAAGGAAGCCCAGCTCGGCCAGGACGAACGCGGTACCGGGGTCCCCGTCGCGGCCGCGGCACCACTCCAGCCAGGGCAGCAGATGCGCCTCGGCGTCGTCGAGGCGGCCCTCCCTCCTGGCGCCGAGGGCGAGTCCGGTCTCGGCGAACATCTCGCCGCGCCGGTGCGACTGTTCGGCGGCCAGCCGCAGGCCCCGCTCGTGGAAGTCCCTGGCGCCCGCCAGATCGCCGGTCAGCAGCGCGATCCGGCCCAGGCCGGAGAGCTGGTACGAGGCCTGGATCCACAGTCCGAGCTCCTCGGCGATCCGCAGCCCGTCCTGGTGGAGCCGGGCCGCCCGGTCGTAGTCGCCGGTGATCTCCGCGATCGCGCCGAGCGCATCGGCGGCCTGCAACTGGCCCCAGCGGTCGCCCAGTTCGGCGAAGAGCGCGGCGCTCTCCTCGGCGTCGCGGCGGCGTGCGGCCAGTCCCCCGCCGCCGATGCCCTGGGCGCGGCTGCTCAGCACGGCGGCGGTGCCCCAGCGGTCGCCCAGCGCCCGGAAGGCGGCCAGCGACTCCGCCATCCGCCGCGCCGCCACCGCGGGGTCGCCGAGGCCCACTTGGGCGTACCCCAGGAACCACCGGGCCCAGGCGCGGCCTCCCGGGTCGTCGTGCTCCTCGTACTGCCGGAGGACGGCGGCCGCCCGCACCACGGGATCGGCGTCGCCGCCCGCCAGCGACGCCATGCCGACCTGCCAGGCGGCCGCCCGCAGTCGGCGCCCCGCCCGGGCCGTGGCGCCGGCCGCTTCCGGGTCCGCGGCGGGCGGCGCGGAGACCGCCAGCGCCGCCGTCAGCGACCGGCCGGCCTCCGCAAGCCGGCCGCGCAGGAACCAGTACCAGGCCAGCGCGTTGACCAGGCGCAGCGCAGGGTCCGCCGCGCCCTCGCGGACCCAGCCGTCCCCTGCCGTCCGGAGGTTCGCGGTCTCCTGGTCGAGCCGCTCCAGCCACTCCCGTTGGGCCGCCCCGTAGAGCAACGGTGCGGCGCGCTCGGCCAGTTCGGTGTAGTAGGCGTGATGGCGGCGGCGTACGGCGGCCAGTTCGCCGGCCTCCCGCAGGCGTTCGAGGCAGTATGCGCCGACCGTCTCAAGGAGGCGGTAGCGCGGTCCGTACGGTGTCCGGGCCACCGCCACCAGCGAGCGGTCCACGAGGCGGGCCAGCAGATCCAGTACCTCGTCCCGCCGTACGCCGTCGCCCGCGCAGACCGCCTCGGCGGCCTCCAGGGTGCAGCCGTCCGCGTGTACGGCCAGCCGGCGCAGCACGGTGCGCTCGGGGAAGGGCAGCAGCTCCCAGCTCCAGTCGATCATGGCGCGCAGCGTCTGCTGCCGGGCCGGCGCGCCCCGCCGGCCGGCCGCCAGCAGCCGGAACCGGTCGTCCAGCCGGGCGCTGAGCTCCCGTACGCCCACCGCGCGGACCCGGGTGGCGGCCAGCTCCAGGGCGAGCGGGATGCCGTCCAGGCGGCGGCAGATCTCCGCGGCGGCGGGGGTGGTGTCCGCGTCCAGCACGAAGCCGGGGTCGCCGGCGCTCGCGCGGGCGGCGAACAGCGCGAGGGCACCGGCCGGCTCCAGCGGCGGTACGGTCCACACCGCCTCGCCCGCCAGGCCCAGCGGTTCCTGACTGGTGACCAGCGTACGGAGCTGCGGAGCGGCGGCGAGCAGTTGGGCGGTGACCTCGGCGGCGGCGTCGACGACGTGCTCGCAGTTGTCCAGGACGAGCAGCAGGCGTTTGCCCCGTACCGCGCCGACGAGCCGCTCCGCCACCGGGCCGGCCGCGGCGCCCTCGCGGATGCCGAGCACGGCCAGCACCGCCTCGGCCAGTTCGGCGGCGGTGCACTTGTCCGCACGGCCGGGTGGATCGTCCGGGCGGCTCAGCGCGGCCAGTTCCACGAGCCAGACGCCGTCGGGGAAGGTGTCGGCCAGCAGGCCCGCGGTCTCCAGGGCGAGGCGGGTCTTGCCCACGCCGCCGGGGCCGGTGAGGGTCACCAGGCGGGTGGCCGCGAGGAGTTCGGCGACCCGGCGTACGGCGTCCTGGCGGCCGAGGAGTTCGGTGAGCGGAGCGGGGAGGTTGGTACGGGGGCGCGGGGCGGGGCCGCCGGGCGGGTGCGGGGCGGGGCCCGCGGGCGCGGTGGCCGTCGCAGCCGCGGCCCCGCCGCTCCCGGTTCCCGCGCCGCCCGTCTCCCAGGGCTCCTGCCGCAGGATCGCCTGATGGACGGCGGCGAGCTCGGGGCCGGGATCCACCCCCAGCTCCTCGGCCAGCAGCGCGCGCACGGTGCCGTACGCGGCCAGCGCCTCGCTCTGCCGCCCGGCCCGGTACAGGGCGGTCAGCTGGAGGGCGCGCAGCCGTTCCCGGAGCGGGTGCCGGGCCACCAGGCCGGCCAGCTCGCCGGCCAGCGCGGCGTGCTCGCCCAGCTCCAGGCGCGCCGCGGCCCGCTCCTCCAGCGCGGTCAGCCGCTGCTCCTCCAGGCTCTTGGCTACCGGGCGCACCAGGTCGTCGTCCGCGAAGCCCGCGAAGGCCGGGCCGTGCCACAGCTCCAGTGCCGCACCGAGCAGGCCGGCCCGCTCCCGCGCGGTGGCGGCGGCGTGGGCGCGGGCCGTCAAGGCGGTGAAGCGGCCGGCGTCCAGGGCGTCGGCCGCGATGTCCAGCCGATAGCCCGGCGGGGTCGCGGTCACCAGTTTCCGGGCGCCGGGCTCCGCGGTGTCCAGGGCGCGGCGCAGCTGGGAGACCTTGCTCTGGAGGGAGGCGGTCGGGTTCGCGGGCGGCCGCGGGCCCCAGAGGTGCTCGACGAGCCGGGCCGCGGACACGGGGCGGCCGCGGTGCGCCAGGAGCGCGGCGAGCAGTGCCCGTACCTTCTTCTCCGGGACGGGGGCGGGGCGGCCGTCGGCGGTCCGCACGTCCGGTGACGCCGGACCGCCGAGTACGCAGAATTGCATGGGCCAACCGTACGAGGTCTCAGGAGACCGGCCGCGAGTCCGCCCAGATGCCCTCGAATTCCTCCCGGTAGGTCTCGAAGAGGCCGTGGTCGCCGTCGCGTCCGTCGCGTCCGTCCTGGCGGACGACCTCGCGGGAGCCGCCGCGCAGCACGAGGACGGGGGACTCCATGCCCCGGCTCTTGCGGAGGTAGGGCTGGACGACGGCCACGCCGTCGGGACCGTCGCCGTCGACGAGGTACGCGGTGAAGCGCGGGGTCTCGTCGAAGACCTGGATCTCGAAGGCGCCGGGGTCGCGCAGCCGGGCCCGCACCCGCCGCATATGGAGGATGTTCATCTCGATGGAGCGGCTCATCTCGCCCTTCTTCAGGCCGATTTCGCGCTCCCGGCGGCGGACCGCGCTGCTCGCGGGGTTGAGGAAGAGCAGCCGGACCCGGCAGCCCGATTCGGCGAGCCGGACCAGGCGGCGGCCGGAGTAGTTCTGGACGAGGAGGTTGAGTCCTATGCCGACGGCGTCGAGGCGCCGGGCGCCGCCGAAGAGGTCCTCGGCGGGGAGCTGCCGCTGCAGGCGGACCCGGTCGGGGTGCACGCCGATGACGTCGGCGTAGCGGTCGCCGACGAGGTCCTCCACCGCGTCGATCGGCAGCCGCCCGGAGATCCGGGTGCCGACGCCGGAGCCGAGGATGTCCAGCAGCCGGGCGGAGGCGCGCTCGGCCTGGGCGAGGACGGTCTCCGACAGGGCGCGGTTGCGCGAGACGATGTTGCGGGCGACCTCCAGTTCGTCGAGGGCCAGCTCGACGTCGCGGCGGTCGTCGAAGTACGGCTCGAAGCAGGGCCAGTGCTGGACCATCAGTTCGCGGAGTTGCGGCAGCGTCAGAAAGCTGACGATGTTGTCGTCCGCGGGGTCGAGGAGGTAGCCCTTGCGGCGGCTGACCTCGCGGACGGCGACCGCGCGCTGCACCCACTCCTGTCCGGCGGGGCCGGCCGCGGCGATCACCCATTCGTCGCCGTGCACCGGCTCGTAGATGGGCCGCAGGACGGCCGCGACCACGGCCCGCAGCCGCTGCTCGACGAGATTCAGCCAGATGTAGGCGCGGCCGGCCCGGCGGGCACGCGTACGCACCTCGCTCCAGGCGTCGGCGCCCCAGTCCAGCTCCGCCCCGATCTCCAGCGGTCGTGCCAGGGACACCGCGCCGGGTGGTGCGTCGACGGAGCCGCCTTCGTGACCCTCATGACTCTCGTCACCAGGGGGCAACTCCAGCCCGCCGCTCACCTGCCACCGCCTTCCGAACCCGCGTGCCAACGATCAAGGCAGACTACTGCGGTGCGGGAGGCGGTGCAGCAGGATGGGTCGAGTCGAGTCTCAACTCCCCTTATTCATAGTGCCCGTTGTGACCGGACAGCGCGGGGGGAGTGAGCGGATTCATAGCGGTGACGTCGCGCGGCACCAGCTGGAAGCCCTGCCAGTGGACGGGCATCGGCTCCTGGTCCTCGTCCCTGGCGATGTGGTGGAACCCGATGTTGACCCACGCGATGGGGTGTTTCAGCGGCTGCCCGTTGACCCAGGTGTCGACGGTCTTGCCGGCGCGGGCACCACAGTTGGCGAGGTTGTTGCTGGCGAACTGCTCGCACTTGTTGTACTCGGTGAAATAGACGTCGTGCTTGGTGTAACTGCGGC
Source organism: Streptomyces sp. NPDC002446 (assembly GCF_053595675.1). Taxonomy (NCBI): domain Bacteria; kingdom Bacillati; phylum Actinomycetota; class Actinomycetes; order Kitasatosporales; family Streptomycetaceae; genus Streptomyces; species Streptomyces sp. NPDC002446. The sequence goes on from NZ_JBSFYC010000006.1 coordinate 117,341, forward strand.
CGGTGTACTTGCTGGTGTGGCCCGGGACGATCTCGTACGAGCGCGGATGCCCGTCCTTGTTCTTGCCGGTGGGGCTCACCACCCGCCACCAGCGCATCGGCCCGGCGTCCCCGGCGAGTTCGTTGGTGACGGGGGTGCGGGTGGTGCGAATGGTGGGCGTGCGGCCGCCGGGGCGGGTCGTCGTGGCGGAGTCGAACTGCTCGACCTTGTTGCCGGGCGCGCCGTCCAGGCCGAAGTTCAGCCGCCAGAAGACATTGTGGCTGTGGCTGGTGGCGTAGTCCTTGGCGCCCTTGCCGATCGGCATACCGCGGCCGTCGCCGGCGTCGTAGTCGCCGGGCGAGACGGTTCCCGTGGCGCCGACCTGCATGGTCATGGTGCCGTCGCCGGAGAACCGCCATTCGGTGATGTACTCGTACCAGCCGACCTTGTTGACGGTGTAGAGCAGCAGGTCCTTGCCCTGGAGCTGATGGGTCTTGGTGTCCTCCCCGGGGTAGACGCCCATCCGGTAGGCGTGGCCGCGGGCGCGGGTGGTGGCGCACAGACCGCTGACGTCGGGGTGCGCGGGGTCCCAGGCGCCGGGCACCTTGACGGACTTGACGGTGCCGCCGGGACACTCGGCGGGGTCGAGCTTCTGCAGGCCCTGGGCGAAGCCCTGCCCGGTGAGGTCGTCGTACTCGTTCCTGCCGTCGTCGTAGGGAACGTGGATCTGGGCGAGCTTGGCGGTGGTGAGCACCTTGATCGGGGCGGCCTCGCCCTTGGGCTGGTACGAGACGTCGTCCAGGACCAGGCCGGCGTTGCCCTCGTAGTGCCAGCACATCCGCCAGACGGTGCCGCCCTCAAGCGCCTGGGTGATGCGGTAGGCGGCGCTGCACTGGGGCGCCGGGGCGGGCGCGGCGGGCGCCTTGGGGGCGGCCTGGGCGGCGGCCGGGCCGGTCAGGAGGGCGGTCGTGGCGAGCAGCAGGGGGGCCGCGGCGAGAGCGGCGGCGCGGTGGTGCGGGCGGCGTCTGCGGGCCGGGGTACCGGTGGTGCGGCGTTGCGGCATGGTGGTGGCTCCTGTGCGAAGGAGTGGCAGGTCGATGGCGGCATCGGCCGACGTGGTCGGCGCGGTTCGCCGCGGTCAGCCCAGGCGGGCGACGGTGCGGGCGCTGAGGTCGATGACGAAGCGGCGGGTGTCGATCCACTGGCCGTTTTTGATCTTGGTGAAGAGGCGGATGCAGCGGTGCTCCCCGCACTCGGCGAGGGCGCCGGGCGCGTCGCCTTCCGCGCGGCCCCGGTAGACGAAGCCGGTCACGGCCAGCGGCCCGGGGCCGGTCAGGTCGCGCCCGGTGGCGTCGCGGTAGTCCTGCCGCAGGCCGGAGCCGAGCGGGGCGGCGATCAGCAGCCGCGCCGCCTCGACGGCCTCGTCGTGGCTGGGCGGCGGCTGGACGCCGTGCTGGGTGTCCGTCGACTCCACCTTCGAGGTGGTGAGGTTGACGGTCTTGGTGACGTAGCTGTCGCTCTTGTAGTCGTAGAAGGAGACATGGGCCCGGCGCGGCGGGTCGGCGAGCCCGGTCTCCGACGGGGTGAGTTCGGCCAGGTCGGTGGTGAGGGGCTCGGGCCCCGGCCGGCCAGCGACATCCCGTGCGACGCCGCGCACGGGGCGCGGCAGCGCCAGTTCCCGGGCGCGCCGGAGTTCGGCGTCGGTGAGCGGATCGCGCCCCTGGCCGCGCTCCCCCTGGGCGTGGACCTTCTCGACGACGCCGGGCGGCGGCGGCTGTCCCGGGTCGCCTCCCGGAGCGGCCGCGCCGGCTGCGGCGGGCCGGGTGCCGGTGCTGCCGGCGGCGCCGGCGTCGGCGGGCAAGGTGATCGCGGCCATGACGGCGGTGCCCGTCAGCGCGATGGCGGCGCCCGCGACGACCTTGCCGAGGTGGCGGTGCATCAGTTGGTGCACGGTTACCCCCTGCTGTCACATTGCGTGACACACATCTCGGTTCCCCCGTCAGTCCTCCAGTAGGACGACCAGTAGGACGATCCGACTTCGCGACAGGTTGCCAGCATTCAGCGGAGATCTCGGGAAAAGACCGCTGTGTACGAAAAGTTGCGACACCTTGCGGAAGGATTTTGCTTCGCTCCGCGCACGTGTGTCGTGGAGTCTCCGCAGCGCCCGACGAGAAAGTGGAAGAGTCTGAGCATGCAGGTCTGGCCGGGACAGATGTATCCACTGGGTGCCACCTATGACGGGGCGGGCACCAACTTCGCGGTGTTCTCCGAGGCCGCGAAGCGCATCGAACTGTGTCTGCTGCACGACGACGGTTCGGAGACCGCCGTCGAGCTGCGCGAGAGTGACGCCTTTGTGCGGCACGCCTACCTACCGGGGGTGATGCCGGGGCAGCGCTACGGCTTCCGGGCGCACGGCCCCTACGAGCCGCAGCGCGGGCACCGCTGCAACTCGGCGAAATTACTCCTCGATCCGTACGCACGGGCCATGAGCGGCCGGATCGACTGGGACGAGGCCGTCTACGGCTACCACTTCGGGCGCCCCGAGGTGCGCAACGACCTGGACTCGGCGCCCCACACCATGGCCTCGGTGGTGGTCAATCCGTACTTCGACTGGGGCGACGACCGTCCGCCGCGCACCGCGTACCACGAGACGGTGCTCTACGAGGCCCACGTCAAGGGCCTGACGATGCGCCACCCGGAGCTGCCGGCGGAGCTGCGCGGCACCTATGCGGCGCTGGCGCACCCGGCGATCATCGACCATCTGACGAAGCTGGGGGTGACCGCGCTGGAGCTGATGCCGGTCCACCAGTTCGTACAGGACCACCGGCTGGTGGACGCTGGGCTGACGAACTACTGGGGCTACAACACCATCGGCTTCTTCGCCCCGCACAACGCCTATGCGTCCTGGGGCGACCGCGGGCAGCAGGTGCTGGAGTTCAAGACGGCGGTGCGGGCGCTGCACCAGGCGGGCATCGAGGTGATCCTCGACGTGGTCTACAACCACACCGCCGAGGGCAGCCATCTGGGGCCGACGCTCTCGTTCCGGGGGCTGGACAACGCCTCCTACTACCGGCTGTCGGAGGACCGGCAGTACTACATGGACACCACCGGCACCGGGAACTCGCTGCTGATGCGCAGCCCCCATGTGCTCCAGCTGGTGATGGACTCGCTGCGCTACTGGGTGCAGGAGATGCATGTGGACGGCTTCCGCTTCGATCTGGCGGCGACGCTGGCCCGGCAGTTCCACGAGGTGGACCGGCTGTCGTCGTTCTTCGACCTGGTGCACCAGGACCCGGTCGTCAGCCAGGTCAAGCTGATCGCCGAGCCGTGGGACGTCGGCGAGGGCGGCTATCAGGTGGGCAACTTCCCGCCGCTGTGGACCGAGTGGAACGGCAAGTACCGGGACACCGTGCGGGACCTGTGGCGGGGCGAGCCGCGCACCCTGGCGGAGTTCGGGTCCCGGCTGGCGGGCTCGTCGGACCTCTACCAGGAGGACGGCCGGCGGCCGCTGGCCTCCGTCAACTTCGTGACCTGCCACGACGGCTTCACGCTGCACGATCTGGTCTCGTACAACGACAAGCACAACGAGGCCAACGGCGAGGACAACCGCGACGGCGAGCGCTACAACCGGTCCTGGAACTGCGGTGTCGAGGGGCCGGCCGACGACCCCTCGGTGCGGCGGCTGCGGGCGCGGCAGATGCGGAACTTCATCGCCACGCTGATGCTGTCGCAGGGCGTGCCGATGCTCAGCCACGGGGACGAGTTCGGGCGCAGCCAGGACGGCAACAACAACGCGTACTGCCAGGACAACGAGCTGTCGTGGGTGCACTGGCCGGAGCAGGGGGCGGCGGCCGGCGCCGAGCCGCACGGGTCCGACGAGGCGGACGGGGCGGATGAGGCGGACGAGGCCGCCGGGACGGAGCGGGTGCCGGGGGCGGACGAGGAGCAGCGGGCGCTGCTGGCGTTTGTGCGGCAGATGGTGTGGCTGCGGCGCGACCATCCGGTCTTCCGGCGCCGGCGGTTCTTCCAGGGCCACCCGATGGAGGGCACCCATGACGAGCTGTCCGACATCGCATGGTTCACCGCCGGCGGCGGGGAGATGGGGCCGCGCGACTGGCAGTCGGTGCACGCCAAGTCGCTGACCGTGTTCCTCAACGGCAGCTCGATCTCCGAGCCGGGTCCGCGCGGCGAACCGATCACCGACGACTCGTTCCTGCTGATGTTCAACGCCCACGACCAGGAGAAGGAGTTCATGGTTCCCGAGCACCTGGGGCGGCAGTGGCAGGTCGTGGTGGACACCGACCGGCCGCAGGCGGTGGCCGACGGCGGCGGCGCCAAGGTCAAGGCCGGGGACCGGCTGACACTGATCGGCCGGAGCCTGCTGGTGCTGCAACGGCCGGCGTAGCCGGGGACCGGCCCGGTCCGGGCACACCGACGGCGTTCGGGCGACGCCAATGCCGGACGCGGATGACACATCGGGCCCCCGGCGGGGTACGGGTGTTCCCATGACGCAGCCATCGAGTCCGTCGCCGACCGCCACCTACCGGCTGCAGCTCCAGCCGGACTTCCCGTTCGCCGCCGCCGAGCGGGCCGTCCCCCATCTGGCCGCGCTGGGCGTCTCCCATCTGCACCTCTCACCGGTGCTGGAGTCGGTGCCGGGGTCCACCCACGGCTATGACGTGGTCGACCACACGAGGGTACGGGCCGAGCTGGGCGGTGAGCGGGGGCTGCGGGCGCTGGCGGCGACGGCCCGTGCGCACGGCCTGGGCCTGGTCGTCGACATCGTGCCGAACCATATGGCCGTACCGGCGCCGGTGGCGCTGAACGGGCCGCTGTGGGAGGTGCTGCGCGACGGGCCGGCGTCCCCGTATGCGCGGTGGTTCGACGTCGACTGGGACGGCGGCCACGGCGGACGGCTGCTGCTGCCGGTGCTCCAGGGGCCGCTGGGCGACGAGTCGGAGCACCTCCGCGTCGATGCCGGGGACGGGCTGCTGCACTACCGCGACACGCACACCTTCCCGCTGCGTCCCGGTACCGGGGGCCTGCCGCTGCCGCGCCTCCTGGCGGCCCAGTGGTACCGGCTCGCCTGGTGGCGGCTGGCCCGCAGCGAGCTCAACTACCGCCGCTTCTTCACGATTTCGGAGCTGATCGGGGTGCGCGTCGAGGACCCGGAGGTCTTCGAAGCGACCCACGGCACGGTGCTGCGGCTGGTCCGTGAGGGCGTCATCGACGGGCTGCGCATCGACCACCCGGACGGCCTGGTGGACCCCGGCGGCTATCTGGCCCGGCTGCACGAGGCGACCGGCGGCCGCTGGACCGTCGTCGAGAAGATCCTCACCGGCGACGAGCGGCTGCCCGCGAGCTGGGCCTGCGCGGGGACGACGGGCTATGACGCGCTGCGGCACATCGACGGGCTCTTCGTCTGCCCGCAGGGCTCGGCGCGGCTCTTCTCCCACTACCGGGACTTCGTCACCCCGCTGGCCGACGAGGGCGGCGACTGGGAGGAGACGGTACGCCGGGCCGCGTACGAGGTCGTCACCCACGACCTGGCCGCGGAGGTGGAACGGCTGGTGCGGACCGCGGCGCGGATCAGCGCGCACGCCCTGCGGCCCGGCGACCACGCGCCCTGGGCGCTGCGGCAGGCGATCCGTGAGCTGCTGGTGCGGCTTCCGGTCTACCGGCCCTACCCCGCCGATGCGGCACAGGCGGTGCCGGACGCGGCGATGCTGGGTCGGGCGGCGGTGCGCGCGCGGGGCGCGTTCCGGGTGCCCGCGGAGGCGCGGGCGGTGGACCTGGTCCACGATCTGGCGCTCGGCCGGTGGAGCGACGGGGCCGAGGACGCGGAGGGCACGCGGGAGGCACAGGGCGCGCGGGAGGCGGACGACGGCGCCCCGGAACGGCAGACCGGGGAACGGCGGGCCGCGGACCGCGCCGACTTCGCCGCCCGCTTCGCCCAGACCGCGTCCGCGCTGCACGCCAAGTCCGTCGAGGACACCGCCTTCTACCGCTACCCGGTGCTGCTGTCGGCCTGCGAGGTCGGCCAGGACCCCGGGGAACCCGCGCTCGGACCGGAGGCCTTCCACGCGTACTGCGCCCGGATCCAGCGGGACCGGCCGGCGACCGGAACGGTGCTCTCCACGCACGACACCAAGCGCAGCGCCGATGTGCGGGCGCGGATCGCGGTGCTGTCGGAGTGCCCGGACCGGTGGCGGGACGTGCTCGGCGGGATGGGCGAGGCGGCGGTGTGCGGGGCCGGGGCGGGCGGGGCGGACGGCGCGGGCCCGGCGGATCCCATGGTGTCCTGGCTGGCCTGGCAGACCGCGTTCGGCCTGGGGCCGTCCGTCGGTGAGGCCGCTGCGGAGAGGGTGACGGCCGCGGTCCTCAAGGCCGTACGGGAGGCCGGGCTGCGCACCTCGTGGACGGAGCGGAACGGGGACTACGAGGAGGCGGTGGCGGAGTTCGTCCGCAACGGGCCCTGCGGTCCCCCGGCCGCCCCGCTCACCGCGCTCGACGAGGAGCTGGCCCCGTTCCTGCGCGCGAACGTGCTGGGTGCAACGCTGCTGCACCTGACCATGCCGGGCGTCCCCGACCTCTACCAGGGCACCGAACTCAGCTACGCCGCGCTGGTCGACCCGGACAACCGGCGGCCCGCCCGGTTCCGCCCGGAGCTGCTCGCCGAGCTGGACGGCGGGGCCGCGCCGCGCGATCTGTCCGGCGAGAAGCTGTGGCTGACGGCCACCGCGCTGCGGCTGCGGCGCGCCCACCCCGAGTGGTTCGGCGCCGGCGCCTCGTACGAACCGGTGCACACGGAGGGTCCGGCGGCCGAGCACTGTGTGGCGTTCTGCCGCAGCGGGCGGGTGCTGACGGTGGTGACCCGGTTGTCGCTGCGGCTGGCGGAGACCGGCGGCTGGTGGGACACCGGGCTGCGGCTGCCCGCCGACGGGCCCTGGCGCGAGCTGCTGAGCGGGCGCGAGCTGCCGGGCGGCGCGGTGGTGGGGCTGAGCGAGCTGCTGGCGACGTCACCGGTGGCGCTGTTCGTCCGGGAGTGAAATGTGACGCGCCGTCAGCTACCCGCCAGCTCCTGGTTGGTACGCAGCAGATCGGTGAACTCGGCCGCCGCACCCGTCAGTTGGACCCGCGAGAAGACCGTGATGTCGCGGCTCCACGGCGGGTCGGTGGGCACCGACGCGCAGTCCAGGCCGCGGAGTTCATGGGCCGCGGTCAGCAGGACGCCGACGCCCGCCGACGCCATCCGCACCGCGGTCGAGCTGTGCTGGGTGCGGACGGCGGTCCGCGGGGTGAAGCCCGCCCGCTCGCACTCCAGGTCCAGCCAGCGCCTTCCGCCCACCACCGGCTCCAGGCTGCAGCGCACCCACGGCCGGTCCGCCAGCTCCGCCAGCCGTACCGACGTACGCCCGGCGAGCGGGTCGCCGTGCGGTACGACCAGCACCATCCGCTCCTGCCCGACGACGGTGACCGGCCCCGGCCAGTCCGCGGGGCGCGGCCCGAGCGCCATGTCGGCGACACCGCGCGCCATGTGCTCGTAGAGCTCCTCGGTGGTGGCGTACTCATGGAGCACCAGGCGGACGCCGGGGTGCTCGCGGGCCCAGCGTGCGCAGACCTCGGGCAGCACCCCGATCGCCTGGGCGTGCACCGTCGCGATATGCAGTTCGCCGCTCTGTGCGCCGCTTGCGGCCAGTGCGGCGCGGCGGGCCTGCCGGGCGCTGCGTACGGCGAGTTCGGCGTGCGGGAAGTAGGCCCGGCCCATCGCGGTCAGCCGCACCCCGCGGCTCATCCGCTCCAGCAGCGGGCCGCCCACCTCCCGTTCCAGCGCCTTGATCTGGTGCGAGAGCGCGGACTGGGTGACGTGCAGCGCCTCGGCGGCGCGGGTGAAGGACTCCTCCTCGACGACCGCCACCAGGTACTCCATCTGCCGCAGGCTCATCGCCCCTCCCGCCATGTGCCGGACCGCCCATGAAGAGCCTTCATCGCCACCATAGAAACATTGCCTTGGACTCATCACCGCAGGTGGGCGGAGGCTGCTCCTATGGCTGATCGCATGAGTGAGACACCACCGGACGCCACGGACGTCCTCGTCATCGGCGGCGGCACGGGCGGCTACAGCACCGCCCTGCGCGCCGCCTCCCTGGGCCTGCGGGTCGTGCTGGCCGAGCGTGAGCTGATCGGCGGCACCTGCCTGCACCGCGGCTGCATCCCCAGCAAGGCCATGCTGCACGCCGCCGAGCTGGTGGACGGTATCGCGGAGGCCCGCGAGCGGTGGGGCGTCAAGGCCACCGTCGACTCCGTGGACTGGCCCGCGCTGGTGGCCACCCGCGACACCATCGTGACCCGCAACCACCAGGGCGTGGCCGGGCACTTGGCGGCGGCAGGGGTGCGGGTCGTCCACGGCACGGCCCGGCTGACCGGTCCCCGTACGGTCCATGTCGAGGGTGCGGGAACCTTCACCGCCCGGCGCGGCATCGTCCTGGCCACCGGGTCCCGGCCGCGTCTGCTGCCGGGCCTGGCACCGGACGGCCGCCGGGTCGTGACCAGCGACGACGCCCTGTTCGCGGCCGAACTCCCGGCGTCCGTACTGGTCCTGGGCGGCGGCGCGATCGGCGTCGAGTACGCCTCGTTCCACCGCTCCATGGGTGCCGAGGTCACCCTCGTCGAGGCGGCGCCGCGGCTGCTCCCGTTGGAGGACGACGAGGTCAGCCGCCATCTGGCGCGCGGTCTGAAGAAACGCGGCATCACCGTCCGTACGGGCGCCACGCTCACCGGGACCGAGCTGCTGCCCGACGGGGTACGGGCCACCGTGCGCACCGCCGGGGGCGAGGAGGTGGTGGTCGAGGCGGAGCGGCTGCTGGTCGCGGTGGGGCGCGTGCCAGTGACCGACGGGCTCGGCCTGGAGGCCGCCGGGCTGTCCGCGGACGCGCGGGGGTTCGTCGCGCCGGCGGACTGGTCGCGGCTGGAGACCGCGGTACCGGGCATCCACGTGGTCGGTGACCTGCTGCCGCCGCCGTCCCTGGGGCTGGCCCACGCCTCGTTCGCGGAGGGCCTGCTGGTGGCCGAGACGCTGGCCGGAGTCCCCACCCGGCCGGTGGACTACGCGGCCGTGCCGCGGGTGACGTACTCCTCGCCGCAGACCGCTTCGGTCGGTCTGACGGAGGCCGAGGCGCGCGCCCGCGGCCTGGAGATCAAGGTCAACACCATGCCGCTGACCGCCACCGCCAAGGGGATGGTGCACGGTCAGGGCGGCATGGTGAAGGTGATCGCGGCGGCCGACGGGGCAGGGGGCGAGGCCACGGGTGCGGTGCTCGGTGTCCATCTCGTCGGGCCGCAGGTCTCCGAGATGATCGCGCAGAGCCAGCTGATCGTGGCCTGGGACGCCGAACCGTCCGATGTCGCCCAGCACGTCCACGCCCACCCGACCCTCTCGGAGGCGGTCGGCGAGACGTTTCTGACGCTGGCCGGGCGGGGGCTGCACCAGCACCGAGCGGGCGGGGTGCCCCCTGGGGCCGGAGGATCGACGGCGACGGCGACGGCGATCAATTCGGTTGCGGCCCGGCCCACGGCTGGTCAGCATGGCCCCGTACGCACGCTCTTCCCCGACCAAGGAGCACGGAATGCGCGGATTCCTCGGAACGACCCATCGCCCCGTCCGGACGACAGTTCTCGAGGAATCCACCTTCCATGCTTCCCTCGCACACCCTGAACATCGGGATTCTCGCCCACGTCGACGCAGGTAAGACCAGCCTCACCGAGCGGCTGCTGTTCGACAGCGGCGCCATCGGCCGGCTCGGCAGCGTCGACGCCGGTGACACCCGCACGGACTCCGGCGAGCTGGAGCGGCAGCGCGGCATCACGATCCGCTCGGCCGTCGCCTCCTTCACCGTCGGCGACCTCCAGATCAACCTCATCGACACCCCCGGCCACTCCGACTTCATCGCGGAGGTCGAGCGCGCCCTGGGGGTGCTCGACGGCGCCGTGCTGCTGCTGTCCGCGGTGGAGGGCGTCCAGGCCAGGACCCGGGTGCTGATGAAGACGCTGCGGCGGCTGCGGCTGCCCACCCTGCTCTTCGTCAACAAGATCGACCGGGCCGGCGCCCGGGACCGGGCGCTGCTCGACGACATCCGCCGCCTGCTGGCGCCGGTCGCGGTCCCGATGACGTCCGTGACCGGCCTCGGCACCGCACGGGCGCGCTCGGTGCCGTACTCCCTGGAGGACCCGCAGGTCCGCGAGCAGCTCGCCGAAGCGGTGGCCGAGGCGGACGAGTCGCTGCTGGCCCAGCTGGTCGAGGGCCCGCCGCCGACCCCGGACCGGCTCCGGGCCGCCCTGGCCGCCCGCACGGCCGACGGTTCGCTCCACCCGGTGTACTTCGGCTCGGCGCTCGGCGGGCAGGGCGTCGGCGCGCTCGTCGACGGCATGACCCGGCTGATCCCGCCGGCCCCGGTGGGCGCGGGCACCGCACCCCGCGGCACGGTCTTCGCCGTCCACCACCCGCCGAAGGGCGAGCGCACCGCCCATGTCCGGCTCTACGAGGGCGAGTTGCGGCCTCGGCAGAGGATCGAGCTGCACCGGCCCGGTGCGGGGGACGGCGCGGGGGACGGCGCGGGCGGTCCGCTGACCGGCCGGATCTCCTCGCTCGATGTCATCGGGCGGCCGCCCGGCGACGACGGGCCGCTGACCCCGGGCAATATCGCGGTGCTGCGCGGACTGCCCGGCATCCGGACCGGTGACCGCATCGGCCCGCCCGCCGAAGCCCCCGCCGACGCCGCGCTCTTCCCCTCCCCCACCCTCGAAACCGTCGTCCGCACCCCCGATCCGGCGCGCGCCGCGGCCCTGCGCGCCGCGCTGCTGGCGCTCGCCGACCAGGACCCGCTGCTCCAGGTCCGTCCCGCGCCCGACGGCGCGACCTCGGTGCTGCTGCACGGTGAGGTGCAGAAGGAGATCATCGCGGCCACCCTGCGCCAGGAGTACGGCGTCGAGGCCGAGTTCGCGCCGAGCCGGGTGGTGTGCGTCGAGCGGCCGTGCGGCGTCGGCGAGGCGGTTCACGAGATCGCCAGGCGCGGCCACGTCGGGCCGTGGGCCACGGTCGGGCTGCGCGTCGAGCCGGGCGCCCGCGGCTCCGGCCCGGTCTTCGCCTACGAGACCGAACTGGGCGCACTGCCGCACGGCTTCCACCAGGCCGTCGAGGAGACCGTACTGGCGACCCTGCAGCGGGGCCCGCGCGGCCTCGCGGTGACGGACTGCCGGGCGGTGCTGACCCGGTCCGGCTTCATCGGCCCGGTCAGCACCGCCGGGCACTTCCGCACGGTCACCCCCGGGGTGCTGCTGCGGGCCCTGGAACGGGCCGGCACCCGGGTCTACGAGCCGTACCACGCCTTCGAGGCAGAGGTCCCGCTGGCCGCGCTCGCGCCGGTGACCGCCCGTCTGGCCGCGCTGGGCGCGGAGCTCGGCGAGACCTCCGGCGGCCGCCGGTCCTGGCTGGTCTGCGGTGCGCTGCCGGCCCGCCATGTCCAGGAATTCGAGGGGCTGTTGCCGGGCCTGACGCACGGCGAAGGAGGCTGGATGTCGCATCCGTCCGGGGATCGCCCGGTACGTGAGGATGCGGCAACGCTGCGGGACGGGGCGCCCTACCGCTCCGTCAGGACGTAGTCGACCCGGCCGAAGGTGATGTGGTCGCCGGGGCCGACCGGGACCTCGCCGACCACCCGGCGGCCGTTGACGCAGGTGCCGTTGGTGGAGCCGAGGTCGCGCAGCAGCCAGCCCTTGCCTGCGCTGCGGAGTTCGGCGTGGGCACGGGAGACCGTCTCGTGGTTGAGGCGCAGACCCACGCCGGGCGCCCGGCCTATCAGCAGCGGGAAGGGCCCCGGCTCGGGCAGCAGCAGCTTGGGCAGCCGCTCCGTGCGCCAGGCCCTGCGCACCCGGATGTGGAATGCGGACGCCCGGCCGACCATCCGCAGCAGGAAGCCCTGGACCTTGCCGCGGCTCTCCAAGTCGGCGGTCGCCAGGTCGAGTTCGGAGTGCTGCTGGGCGGTGAGGACGAGTTCCAGGCGCCGCAGGAAGGTGTCCTGGGACAGCCGTCCCTGGGCCGCGCCGTCGCGCAGCAGGTCGAGGGCGCGCTCCCGGTCGGCGTCCGACGGGCGCGCCGGGCGCGCGGGGAACTCGAGCGAAGTCATGCCGTGATTCTCCGGCGGCCGCGAGCCGCTGTCCAGGCGAGGTAGGTGCGCAGAACACTCGCCGGCGGTGCCGGCCGCTCGCCGGAACGGCCCAGTGCGTCGGCGCGATGTCGGCCCGCGCCGCCACGTCGGGCTGTCCGGCGGCGCGTGGGCATGCTTGGGTCGTGGGGATCGGTAGCCGACGAAGGAGGACAGCCGTGCTGTTCGAGGTATGGGCGCCGAGGGCCGGGCGGGTCGTTCTCCAGTGGGCGGGCGGGCGCGCCGGTGAACCACCGGTCCCGATGGAGCGCGACGGTGAACGCGCCGGATGGTGGCGGGCCGAGGCACCGGCCCGCGACGGTGACCGCTACGCGTTCCGGCTCGACGACGGGCCGCCGCTGCCCGATCCACGCGCCGCGCGGCTGCCGGACGGACCGGGCGGGCCCGGCGCGGTCGTCGAGCACGACCGGTTCGACTGGCGGCACCCGTGGTCCGGCCGCCCGCTTGCGGGCGCGGTCCTCTACGAGCTGCACATCGGGACCTACACCCCCGAGGGAACCTTCGACGCCGCCGCCGCCCGGCTGCGCCACCTCGCCGACCTGGGCATCACCCATATCTCCCTGATGCCGGTCTGCCCGTTTCCCGGCACCCACGGCTGGGGGTACGACGGGGTCGCCCCCTGGGCGGTGCACGAGCCCTACGGCGGGCCCGACGGGTTCAAGCGGTTCGTGGACGCCGCGCACGGCCTGGGCCTGGGCGTCGTCCTCGACGTGGTGCACAACCATCTCGGCCCGTCGGGCAACCCCCTGCCGGAGTTCGGGCCGTACTTCACCGAGACCCATCACACGCCCTGGGGAGCGGCGGTCAATCTCGACGCCCCCGGGTCCGACGAGGTGCGCGGCTACCTCATCGGCAGTGCGCTCTCCTGGCTGCGCGACTACCGGCTGGACGGGCTGCGGCTGGACGCCGTCCATGCGCTGCACGACGACCGCACCCCGCACTTCCTGGCCAAACTGTCCGCCGCCGTGGACGGGCTGGCGGGCCGGCTGGGGCGCCCGCTGTTCCTGATCGCCGAGTCCGACCTCAACGATCCGCAGACCACCGCACCGCGGGAGAGCGGCGGCCAGGGCCTGCACGCCCAGTGGAACGACGACTTCCACCACGCCCTGCACACCGCCCTCACCGGCGAGTCCCAGGGCTACTACGCCGACTTCGCGCGTGCCCCGCTCGCCGCCCTCGCCAAGACGCTGACCGGCGGCTTCTTCCACGACGGTACGTACTCCAGCTTCCGCGGCCGGGTGCACGGCGCGCCGCTCGACCTGCGGAGCACCCCCGCGTACCGGCTGCTGGCCTACGCCCAGACGCACGATCAGATCGGCAACCGCGCGCTCGGCGACCGGCTGGCGGCAAGCCTGACGCCCGGGCTGCTCGCCTGCGCGGCGGCGCTGGTGCTGTGCTCGCCGTTCACCCCGATGCTGTTCATGGGCGAGGAGTGGGGGGCCAGCACCCCGTGGCAGTACTTCACCGATCACACGGATCCGGAGCTGGCGGAGGCGGTACGGGCCGGCCGGCGGCGCGAGTTCGCCGCGCACGAGTGGGCCGGCGACAGCGGTGACTGGCCCGACCCCCAGGACCCGGCCACCCGCGACCGCTGCGTCCTGGACTGGTCCGAACCGGCCCGCGCCCCCCATGCCCGCCTACTGGCCTGGCACCGTACGCTGCTGACGCTCCGTCATGAACTGCCCGCGCTGACGGACCCGGATCCGCGCCACACGGACGTCACCTTCGACGAGGACGCCCGCTGGCTGCTGCTCCGGCGCGGACCACTGCGCGTGGCGGTCAACCTGGGGCGGGACACGACGGCGGAGATTCCGGTGGCGGTCAACCTGGGGCGGGACACGACGGCGATTCCGGTGGCCGCGGGCGGGCACACCGCTCCGCAGGCACTGGCGGGCTGGCCGGAGGCCCGGCTCCCGGATACGGACGGCGTGCTACGCCTGCCACCGGAGTCGGTGACGGTGGGGGTGTGGGGGGTGTAGGGCGGGGGGGATGCCCTCCGGCGGTGGAATGCCCGGCTGCGGGGGAATGCCCTCCTGCGGTGGAATGGCCGCCTGCGGGGGAATGGCCACCTGCTGTGGAATAGCCCCCCTGCCCCACCTCGTTATGGCCCCGAGGGGGCCCTCGCGTCCCCTACGGGATCTGTTCGCCCCGCCCCTAGGGAAGAGCTCCACGACGCACGCCGCGCAGCACGCCTCGCCTCCGCCCCGCCCCCCGCACCCTGCCCCTGCCCCTGCCCCTGCCCCTGCCCCTGCCCGATCGTCCATTCCGTAGAAATGTGATGGACACTGTGTATATGCCCCTGCATATCTCCGATCTCCTGGCCAGGCAGGATCTGCGGCTGTCGGTCACCTACGACGTGCCGCCGCGGCTGCTGGCCCGCACGATCGAGGCGGCGACGGTCTCCGATCTGCTGACACCGGGGAAGTGGCTGCAGGGCGGCGAACTGCTGATGACCATCGGCCTGTTGCTGCCCATGGAGCCGGCCGCCTGCCGGGCCTACGTCCGGGATGTGGCCGAGGGCGGGGCGGCCTGTCTGGCGCTCGGCCTGGGCCAGGGGCTGCCGTACCAGGAGGCGCCGGAGCCGCTGGTGACGGCGGCCGAGGAGGCGGGGCTGCCGCTGCTGACGGTGCCGGACGAGGTGCCGTTCATCGCCGTCACCAAGGCGGTCTTCGACGCCCGGGCCGACGAACAGCGGGCAGCGCTGCACCGGGCGTTCGCGACCCAGCGGCGGCTGACGGCCGCGGCGGCCGGCGACGGGCTGCGGCCGATGCTGGCGGAGTGGACGGCCGCAACCGGCGTGGGCGCCGCGGTGCTCGACCCTCTGGGGCGGCTGCTGGCGGCGGGCGAGCGCGAGCCGCGCACGCCGCTGGCGCAGGCGCGCGATCTGATCGAACGGGTCGCCGCGCGCGGGCTGCGCGGCAGCGCGTCCGCTACGGCCGGGGGGCAGCAGCTGGAGGTGCAGCCCCTGGGCGCGCGGCGGCTGCGCGGGCTGCTGCTGCTCACGGGACGTCCGGACGACGCGGCGCGTTCGGTCGTCCCCGGACTGGTCTCGCTGCTGTCCCTGGAGCTGGAGCGGCGGCACCTGCGCGATGAGCCGGAGCGCCGTCGCAGGTCGGCGCTGCTCTCGGAGCTGCTGGCCGACGAGAACCCGTCCGCGGACCGGGCCCGGGACATGCTGCACTCGGTGGGGCTGACGGGCGAACGGGTACGCGGAATCGTGGTGGAGCCGTACGGCGGCGGCGAGGACGCCAAGGGCACGGGTGCGGCCGGCGCCGGGCGGCCCTCCGGAGCCGGGACGGCGGACGGGGACGCGGCTCCGGACGCCGTCGCCCAGGAGATGGCCGCCGATCTGGCGCTGGCGATGCCCGGCGGACTGGTCCGGGTCACGGACGCGGCGGCGGGCGGCGCACCGGGCGGGCTCATCGAGGCGGTGGTCGGCGAGGAGCTGGACATCCGCGATGTGCTCGCCCGCTTCGCGCCGCGCTGCCCGGCCGGCATCGGCCCGGCCACCGCTCCCGAAGCGGTACGGGTGTCGCTGCGTCAGGCCGCCGGTCTGCTCGCCGTCAGCCGGGCCGGCGGGGAGCCGGCACAGGCCCGGCAGAGCCAGGCCAGCCGTCTGCTGCTCGACCTCGGCGACCGCCGTACGCTGCACGGCTACGCCGACACCGTGCTGGGGCCGCTCGATCTCGCGGACAACGGCGAGGAGCTGATCGCCACGCTGGCGGCCTGGCTGGAGACCGGCGGTGCCTGGGACGCCACCAGCCGCCGCCTCGGCGTCCACCGGCACACCGTGCGCAACCGCCTCGACAAGGCCATGGACCTCACCGGCCGCCGCCTCGACGACCCGGACGACCGCTTCGACCTGTGGCTGGCCACCCGCATCCGCCGCGGCGGCGCACCGACCTCCCAAGCTTCCACCCGGCCCGGTCCCCCACCCTCCGCAACACCGCCGCCCCGGTGACGGACGCACCATGGCGACACCACCGCCCTGGTGACGCACACCCACCGCGACACCACCACCCCGGTGACGGACGCACCTCCGCGCCCGCCCCGCACTTCACTCTCCCCTCCGCACCGTCTTTACTTCGATGGTGACCTACGAGATCCGCACCCTCGAACCCAGCGCCGCCGGCCCAGCCCCCGCCGCCCCCGCGTCCGCCTCCGCCGCCGCGTCCGCCTCCGCTCCGGCGCGGGGCGGCGGGCGCGGCACCCTGGTGGCCGTCAGCGATCTGCACGTCCGCTACAAGGAGAACCGCGACATCGTCGAGCGGTTAGAGCCACGGTCCGACGACGACTGGCTGCTGGTCGCCGGCGATGTCGGCGAGTACGTCTCCGACATCCGCTGGGCGCTCGGCCTGCTCAGCAGCCGGTTCGCCAAGGTGGTGTGGGTGCCCGGCAACCACGAGCTGTGGACGCCGCCGGACGACCCGGTGCAGCTGCGCGGTGTGGCCCGTTACGACCATCTGGTGGAGATCTGCCGGGAGTTGGGCGTCCTCACCCCTGAGGACCCTTATCCGGTCTGGGAGGGCGACGGCGGCCCGGCGGTGATCGCCCCGCTGTTCCTCCTCTACGACTACACCTTCCGGAAGCCGGGTCTGACGTCCAAGAAGGAGGCGCTCGCCGACGCCGAGAAGGCCGGGGTGGTGTGCACCGACGAGTTCCATCTGCGCCCGGACCCCTATCCGACGCGGGAGGCGTGGTGCCGGGCACGGGTGGCGGCCACCGAGGCACGGCTCGCCGCCGTACCGGAGGACTTGCCGACGGTTCTCATCAACCACTGGCCCGTGGTGCGCGAGCCCACCCGCCCGCTGTGGTACCCGGAGTTCGCGCTGTGGTGCGGTACGGAGGCGACCGCCGACTGGCCGCGCCGGTTCCGTGCCGCCACCGTGGTCTACGGCCATCTGCACATCCCCAGGCTGCTGATGTGCGACGGCGTTCCCCATCAGGAGGTGTCGCTCGGCTACCCGCGCGAGTGGCAGAAACGCTCCGGCGAGCCGGGCCGCCCGGTCCAGATCCTGCCCGCCCCGGCCAGCGTCGCCCCCGGCACCACAAGGACCCACGCATGATCGACAAATTGCTGCCGGCGCCGATCGTGACCGCCGAGGCCTTTCAGGACGCCCCGCTGTCCGAGATGTTCCCCGAGGAACGCGCACTGGTGGCCCGCGCCGTCCCCAAACGCCAGCTGGAGTTCGGCACCGTACGCGGCTGCGCCCGCAGTGCGCTGTCCCGGCTGGGCTTCGCTCCCGCACCGCTGCTCCCCGGCCGCGACCGGGCGCCGCAGTGGCCGGACGGCGTCGTCGGCGCCATGACGCACTGCACCGGCTACCGCGCGGCCGCGGTGGCCCGCCAACGGGACGTGGTGACCGTCGGCCTGGACGCGGAGCCCAACCAGCCGGTGGACGATCCCGGCGTCATAGATCTCGTCACGCTGCCCGAGGAGCGTGCTCAGCTCCGCCATCTGGCGGACCTGGAGCCGGAGGTCTGCTGGGACCGTCTGATCTTCAGCGCCAAGGAGAGCGTCTACAAGGCCTGGTACCCGCTCACCCAGCGGTGGCTGGGCTTCGAGGACGCCCTGCTCACCCTCGACCCCACGGACGCCACCTTCACCGCCCGCCTCCTCGTCCCCGGCCCCGTGGTCAACGGCCGGGAGCTGACCGAATTCAGCGGAGGATGGCTGGCCGAGGAGGGACTGGTGGTGACGGCGATCTGCCTGATGGCATGAGGACCGGGCCAAGGCCATGAGGCGCGAGGGACCGGCGGCGGGCACGGAATCGCCCCGCATCTGCCGCCGGCGCCCCTGCCCGGAGCCGAGCCTGTCGGCCGCCTTCGGTCTTCGTCAGCCGTTGATTGGGTCCCGCACTCAGACAGACACGAACAAGCGTTCTCTACGTGGACTGCTCGCAGTCAAGCGATAATTGACGACTGGTCACATTAGTCTGCCGCCTGGCATACTCCATCGTCGTAATCGGCAAGCGCTGGGGGGCGGCAGTGGCGCAGGAGCGACTCGCATGGCTCGCTGAGGCCGTATCGAGCTTCGGGGATTCATGCAAGGCGATGGTGAACGGGCCTGGCGAACAAGAGGCGGCCATTCGGCCTCCGCTTCAAAGGCTCTTAGAGGTCGTGGGCACTCACGACGCCTTGGATGGCGTTCTGTGGCATTCCGAGGCGCCATTACGCGAGGTGGGAGTTCGCCCGGACTACGCCGTCGAAGTACACGGTTCGATCGTCGGCTATGTCGAGGTTAAGCGCCCGGGTCAATCTGTTGATCCGGAGAAGTTCACAGGCCGCAACAAGAGACAGTGGGAGCGCCTGCGCGATCTGCCGAATGTGCTCTACACCAATGGCACAGAGTGGCGACTCTTCCGTACCGGCACGCTGGTCGGCGACCCGGTTGTCTTCGACGGCGAGTTAGCCACCGCGGGTCGCGCGTTGGCAGCCCGTGACCTTGATGCCTTCAACAGCCTCCTGATGACCTTCCTGCACTGGGTCCCCGAACGGATCCGCCAGGTCTCCGTTCTTGTCCGGCGCACCGCGCCGCTGTGCAGGCTGTTGCGCGCGGCTGTCCTTGAGCAGCTGGAGCACGAAGGCCGCGACTCGGCTGCGGGTGCGCGGCCGCAGGATCTGCGATTCACAGGGTTGAAGAAGGACTGGCGAAAGCTGCTCTTTCCGACAGCGGATGATGCGACCTTCGCCGACGGGTATGCGCAGGCGGTGACCTTCGCGCTGTTGCTGGCCCGCACCGAGAACATCTCACTGACGGGGGTCGGGCTGCACGAGGTGGGCAGACGGCTCGATGCAGGACATGCCTTGATGGGCAAGGCGCTGCAGCTTCTCACCGACAACATCACCGAAAGCTTCGAGGTGACCCTCGACCTGCTCATCCAGGTGATCGACGCAATCGACTGGGAAGCGATTCGCAAAGGACGACGCGATGCCTACCTCCACCTGTACGAGTCGTTCTTGGAGGTGTACGACGAAAAGCTGCGCCAGCAGAGCGGTTCGTACTACACCCCTCGCGAGGTAGTCGAGGAGATGGTGCGACTGACGGAAGACGTACTCCGCACCCGCCTGGGCCGCACGGAAGGATACGCAAACCCGGATGTGCGCATCGTCGACCCGGCGATGGGGACAGGCACTTACCTCCACGCAATCATCGAACACGTCGCCGCTTGGGCCGCGGACAACATCGGCCCCGGCGCAACACCCGACGCCATAAGTGACTTGGCGCGACGTCTCATCGGCTTCGAGCTGCAGATGGGCCCCTTTGCCGTCGCCGAGCTTCGGACCTCGGATCTCCTCAAACGACACCGCGCGGTACCACCAGCCGAAGGGATGCAGCTGTTCGTCACCGACACGCTCGACAACCCTTATGTCGCGGAGGAGCACCTCGCATCGACGTACGGGGTGATCTCCGAATCACGCAAGCGGGCAAACCAGGTGAAGGCCAGCACACCGGTCACCGTCGCGATCGGCAATCCGCCCTATGACGACAAAGCGAAGGGCCGCGGTGGATGGATCGAGAGCGGCACACCCGCACACGGCCTTGCGCCGATTGAGAACTTCAAGTGGCCCGGAAACGGGCGATACGAGCATGTTCTGAAGAATCTCTACATCTACTTCTGGCGATGGGCAACGTGGAAGGTCTTCGACACCCACCCCCAGGACCAGCAAGGCGTCGTCTGCTTCATCACACCCTCCGGTTTCACCACCGGGCCCGGTGGGCGTGGCATGCGCGACTACTTGCGGCGGACCTGCGACGAGGGCTGGATCATCGACCTGTCCCCGGAGGGTCATCGCCCGGACGTCGCCAGCCGAATCTTTCCCGGTGTTGCCCAGCCGCTCGCAATCTGCATCTTCGTCCGCAGCGGAGGTAAGGATCCCCAGAAACCCGCTCGGATCCACTACCGCACCGTGCACGGCAAGAGAAACGTCAAATACCGTCAGCTCAAAGAGATCCAGCTCGACGACGACGGCTGGCAGGACACACACCCCAATGGCACCCTCCCGTTCCGTCCGAACACCGAAACTGGATGGGGAGATTTTCCGGCCCTTGATGATCTCTTCACCTGGGGGAGCCTGGGCGTCACGGCCAATCGCTCGTGGGTCAACGGCCCAGCTCGAGAGGTCCTGCAGCAACGCTGGGCACGCCTTATCCACGAGGAAGATCAGATCGAGAAGGCGGAGTTGCTGAAGGAGACGAGTGACCGCTCGCTTCGCACCAAACGGGCATCATTGCCCGGCCAGCCCGAGCACCATCAGGTAATCGGGGACGAAACAGAGCTGACGCCCAACCTGATACGCATCGCCTTACGCAGCTTCGACCGTCAGTGGCTCATCGCAGACAGCCGCGTTATCGACAGGGCTCGGCCTGACCTGTGGGAGGCCCGCCAGCAGCCGAACCAGCTGTTCCTCAACCAGCAGTCCTCGCATGAGATCAGCACCGGGCCGGCAGTCATCGCCACCGCGCTGATCCCGGACACCCATCACTTCAACGGGCGGGGCGGCAAGGTGCTGCCGATTCTGCACCCTGATGGCACGTCCAATGTGCATCCCCGGCTGCTCTCCCACCTCGCCACCGAGCTCGGCGTTTCCCAGGTCACGGTGCACGAACTGGCCGCGTACGTGATCGCCGTCACCGGGCATGCCGGATTCACCAAGCAGTTCACTGAGGAGCTTCTCACCCCGGGCGTGCGGCTGCCGATCACTCGCGACCCGCAGCTCTGGGACAAGGCCGTTCGCCTGGGCTCACAGCTTCTCTGGGCCTCAACGTACGGTCAGCGTTACATCGCCCCCGACGACGGCAGGCCAGCTGAAGACGTCCTCTACCCACAAGGCGACCCACGCCGCATCCGCTACGACCAGGCTGTGGGGCGAGCAGTACCAGACGAAATCAAGTACGCCGAGATTACCCAGACGCTCCACCTGGGCCCCGGCCAGTTCAGTCCGGTTCCTGCCGATGTGTGGAACTACGACGTCGGCGGAATGCAGATCGTGAAGAAGTGGTTCGGCTACCGCAAAGCCAAGCCCAACAGCCGAAAGACCAGCCCGTTGGACGACCTGCACGTCGCCACCTGGCCTAGCGAATGGTCGCGGGAGCTCATGGAACTGCTCTCCGTGATCCGGCGGCTTACCGAACTAGCTCCGGCCCAAAAAGACCTGCTTGACCAGGTTCTGGCCGGCCCTGTGATCACCGCATCTGACCTCGGAGCCGTCGGGATCCTGCCGGTTCCAACGAAAGCCCGCAAACCCCGTCGCCGGGTGCATCTCACCCTGGATGACAATAAGGAGTAGCCCGCGGTCACTGCAGCTCTGCTCGGCGCTCGACATACTCCGTCGCCTCGTCCACGCTCCATACTCCCTCCGCAATCTGGCGGAGCGCGTGAAGCTCAGCGGCAAGCGAAGGCGAGCGCCGCTCAATCTCGTCGGCAAAAACGTTCACTTCAGCCAGACGAGCTGACAGCTCAGAGCACTCGGCCTCGAAGTAAGCGGCTCTCCCTGGTGGGGTGATGGCGAGGTGGTCGCCAGTCACGGCCACCAACCCCATCCAGCTGAGCACTCTCGCGTCGTCCTGGACGCTCGATTCGTCCAAGCCCCGGGCTGCTGACGCAAAGCCGTCCGAATCCGGGTACGGCATCTCTGAGAGCGCGAGATGCCGCAGAAGCTGAAGCTGGGAGGGAGATAGGGCCGAGTTCACGGTTGCTTTCTAGCAGAGCTGGGCCTGCCCCATGTACAGCGACCGACTCCGAACGATGGATCCCAAAAAACAGAGCAAACTCTCACAGTCCGTCACCACAGGCTGCTTGCGCCGCCCAGCGCCACCCAGACGTTCATGGCATCCGTGCCTTCTTCTTCACTGGCAGCTTCACCCCAGTGCGGTTCCGATGCGTCACCCATCAGCGCCGTCAAGCGCCTGCACCAGCGCCGGACGAGGGCGCCCCCTAGGCAAGCACCAGACTAAGAAGCTACGCGCGATGGGAGCTCACTTTGAGCCCTCTCGACGTCAGCGTGTGACGCACCTACCAAGCGGGCGTATCAACTCTCGCCAGGGATCAGCCGCAACGAGATCGAGTTGATGCAGTACCGCTGGTCCGTCGGTGTCGGATAGCCCTCGCCTGCGAAGACATGGCCGAGGTGGGAGCCGCAGCGGGTGCAGCGGACTTCGGTGCGGACCATGCCGTGTGAGCGGTCCTCTACGAGCTCGACCGCCTCGGAGTCCTTGGGGTCGTAGAAGGACGGCCAGCCGCAGTGGCTTTCGAACTTGGTGTCGGAGCGGAAGAGTTCGGCGCCGCAGGCGCGGCAGGAGTAGACACCGGCGGTCTTGGTGTCGGTGTACTCGCCGACGAAGGCGGGCTCGGTGCCGGCCTGGCGGAGGACCTGGTATTCGGCGGGGGTCAGCTCCGCGCGCCACTGCTCGTCGGGCTTGTCGATCTCGTACGGCATCTGGGGTGCCTCCTTGGCTCAGCTGCCCAGGCGGGTCAGGATGGCGGGGCCGAGGTCGGTCACATCGCCCGCGCCCATGGTGAGAACAAGGTCACCGGGCCTGGCCATTCCGGCGATCACATCCGGGATGGCGGCCTGGTCGCTCTCGGGGGTGACGTCGGCGCCGGCGGCTCGCGCGGCGTCGATGATCAGGGAGCTGGTGACGCCGGGGATCGGGTCCTCGCGGGCCGGGTAGATGTCCAGGACGACGGAGGCGTCGGCGAGGGCGAGGGACTGGCCCATCTCGGCGCCCAGCTCCTGGGTGCGGGAGAAGAGGTGGGGCTGGAAGACGACCAGCACCCGGGAGTCCTCGGCCACGGCGCCCCGGATGGCCTCCAGGTCCGCGGTCATCTCCGTGGGGTGGTGGGCGTAGGAGTCGATGACCTGGACGCCGGCGGCCTCGCCCTTGAGCTGGAGGCGGCGCTTGACGCCGGTGTACTTGCCGAGGGCGGAGGCGAGGTTGTGCGGCGGCAGGTCCAGGGCGACGCCGGCGGCCAGGGCGGCGACGGCGTTGTGGGCGTAGTGCCGGCCGGGGACGGAGACGGTGAAGGTGAGGATCTTGCCGCTGGTCAGGGCGACCGTGACGTCGCTGGTCAGGCCTCGGGGGTTGACCTTGAGGACGCGGACGTCGGCGTCCGGGGACTCGCCGTAGGTGACGACCTCGATGTCGTAGCGGCCGGAGATCCTGTCGGTCAGCTCGCGGGCGCCGGGGTGGTCGGCGCTGATGACCAGGGTGCCGCCCGGGCGGATGCGGCCGACGAAGGTCTCGAAGGACTCGTAGATCTCGTCCATCGAGGCGTAGTTGGCGTGGTGGTCCAGCTCGACGTTGAGGACGATGGCGACCTCGGGCGCGTACTTGTGGAAGCTGCGGTCGCTTTCGTCGGCCTCGGCGACGAAGATCTCGCCGGAGCCGTGCTCGGCGTTGGAGCCGGGGGCGTCGAGGTCGCCGCCGATGGCGTAGGACGGCTTGAGGCCGAGGGCGCCGAGGGAGACGGCGAGCATGGAGGTGGTCGTCGTCTTGCCGTGTGTGCCGGCCACCGCGATGGGGCGCAGCCCGTCCATGAGGGAGGCGAGGGCGTCGGAGCGGTGCACGACGGGGATGCCGCGCTCGTGGGCGGCGGCGAGCTCGGGGTTGTCGGGGCGGATCGCGGAGGAGACCACGACGCTGGTGGCGTCGGCCGCCAGATGCTCGGCGGCATGGCCGATGTGGACCGTGGCGCCGAGGGCGCGCAGGGCCTGGGCGGTCGCGGAGTCCTTGGCGTCGCTGCCCGCCACCTGGGCGCCGCGCTGCGCGAGGATCTTGGCGATGCCCGACATGCCGGCTCCGCCGATGCCGATGAAGTGCGGTCGGTCCATCGAGGCTGGGATGGCGGGTGCCATGGTGCGTCTCCCTGATCGTCGATCATCGCGAGCGGTGCTGCTGTCGTTCTGTCGTGCTGTCGATGATTCTCGCACCCGGCACTGACAGCGACGGTCCGCGGACCCCGGCCGGGGGCGGTCGGCCGTCCGCGGGGCCGGTCAGCGGCGGTCAGCGGCGGATCAGGCCCTGTGCGGTGGCGGCGGCGACCGCGGAGGTGCGGGAGTCCACGCCCAGCTTGGCGTAGATGTGGACGAGGTGGGACTTGACGGTCGCCTGGCTGAGGAAGAGCTGTTTGCTGATCGCGGCGTTCGAGAGGCCGTCGGCGACGAGCTGGAGGACCTCGGTCTCGCGGCGGGAGAGCGCGGTGGCGGGGGTGCGCATCCGGTCCATCAGGCGCAGTGCGATGGTGGGCGCGAGCGCGGACTTGCCGGCGGCGGCGGTGCGCACGGCGGCGGCCAGTTCCTCCGGCGGGGCGTCCTTGAGGAGGTAGCCGGTGGCGCCGGCCTCGATGGCGGCGAGGATGTCGGCGTCGGTGTCGTATGTGGTGAGGATCAGGACCCGCGGGGCACCGGGGCGGGCGGCGATCGCGGCGGTGGCCTGGGAGCCGAGCATCCGGCCGCCGAACTGGAGGTCCATGAGGACCACGTCGAGATCGCGCCGCGCGGCGAGCTCGACGGCCTGCTCCGCGGTGGCGACGTCGGCGACGATCTCGAAGTCCGGTTCGGTCTCCAGGACGGCCCGCAGTCCGGCGCGTACGACGGGGTGGTCGTCGGCGAGCAGCAGCCGGATGGGGGTGTCCGTGGTGGTCACGAGGCGGCCTCCGGGGCGGTGGGCGCTGCGGGGCAGGGCAGGGTGACGGCGATGGCGGTGCCCTCCCCGGGGGCGGACTCGACGGCGAGGGTGCCCTGCAGGGCGCGGGCCCGGGCGCGCATCGCGGCGAGGCCGAAGCCGGTGCCGGAGGCCGCCGCGGAGCCCGGTGCGGGGACCTCGGCGGGGACGAACCCGGCGCCGTCGTCGACGACGTCCAGGGCGACCTCGGTGTCCATGTAGCTGAGGGTCAGCTCGACGCGGTCGGCGGCGGCGTGCTGGACGGTGTTGGCGAGCGCGGACTGGGCGATGCGCAGCAGCGCGACCTCGTGCGGGGTGGGCAGGGCGGTGGGCGCGCCGGAGACCTGGCAGTGCACGGCGAGTCCGGACGTACGGGCGGTGGTGGCGCAGAGCCGCTCCAGGGCGGCGGGCAGCGATCCCGCCTCCAGGTCGGGCGGGCTGAGCGCGCGCACGAAGCGGCGTGCCTCGGCGAGGTTGCCGACGGCGGCCGTGCGGGCCTGCCGGACGTGGCCGAGGGCGGTTCCGGGCCGCTGCGGCAGGGCGCGTTCGGCGGCCCGCAGCAGCAGCTGGATGCTGGACAGGCCCTGGGCGAGGGTGTCGTGGATCTCACGGGCGAGGCGTTCGCGCTCGGCGAGCACTCCGGCGGCGTGTTCGGCGGCGGCGAGTTCGCTGCGGGCCGCGGTCAGCTCCTCGATGAGGCGGCGGCGCTGTTCGCTCTCCCGGTAGAGGGCCTGGTAGCCGAGGACGACCGCGACGGCGACGGCGGCCCCCAGGGCGGGCCCGAGCACCGTGCCGACGGTCAGGGTGTGGGTGTGCCATCCGAATCCGGCGATGGCGAAGAGGGTGGTGGCCGCGACGGCGGGCAGCGCCCAGCGCAGCGGCAGCAGGTGCAGCTGGACGAAGAAGAGCGGGAAGGCCAGCCATACGCCGTCCGGGGTGAGGGCGAGCAGCACCAGCCAGATCAGGCCCACGGCGCCGAGCCAGAGGGCGGCGGCGCCGGTGGAGCTGCGGAGGCGGGGCAGCCGGGGGCCGATCGCGTACACGGCGCACAGGGCGACGGCGGTGGCGATGACGGCGGGGGCGTGGGGCGCCCGGTCGGCGACCGCGCGGGCGGCGGCGAGCCCGAGCAGCGCGGCCACCATCAGGTGCAGGCAGCTGCGCAGGGCCCGCACTACGGGGCTGAGGGAGGGGTCGGTCACGGCTTCTTCGGTCACGGCCTCTCCAGGCTAAGGGCGGCCCTCACCTGCGGCATCAATCAAAGGGTTGATCCCGCCGCGCACCTTTCGATGCCGGTGAACCACTCCGTGGCGCGATGTCCGGGCCCCGTCCGGGAGGCGACGGTGGGACCAGCCGCCGGGCAGTGGGTCCGGCGCCCGGATCCGAGGATGGCAAAGCCGGTGTTCGTCGCCTGGAGAGACCTGAGATTCGCCAAGGGGCGGTTCGCCCTGATGGGCACCGTCATCGTGCTGATCACGGTGCTGGTGGGTCTGCTGTCCGGCCTGACCGCGGGCCTGGGCCGGGAGAACACCTCGGCGATCACCGCGCTGCCCGCCGACCGTCTGGTGTTCTCCGCGCCCGCCGGGGACGACGGCGTCACCTTCGGCGACTCGCGGCTGCCGGAGCGCACCGTACGGGACTGGGCGCGGGTCCCGGGCGTGCGGTCGGCCGAGCCGCTGGGGATCGCCACGGCGAAGGCCGGTGCGGGCGGGCGGACGGCGGCGGTGTCGGCGTTCGGGGTACGTCCCGGTTCGCGGCTGGGTCCGGCCGCCGGGCGGGTGGGCGAGGGCTCCGTGGTGCTGTCCGAGAAGGCCGCCTCGTCGCTCGGTGTGCGGGCCGGGGCGTCGCTGACGCTGGGCGGGCGGACGTTCCGTGTCGCGGCGGTGTCGGGCACGGCGATGTACAGCCACACTCCGGTGGTCTGGACGGCGCTGGACGACTGGCGGGGGCTGGCGGGCGGAGTCCGCGACTCCGGCGCCGCCCCGGGGGCGACCGTGCTCGCCCTGTCCACCAACGGGAGCGCCGATCTGACGGCGGCCGACGAGAGGTACGGCACCAGGACCGTCACCCCCGACGACGCGCTGCGGGCCATCGGCTCGTACTCCGCCGAGAACGGGTCGCTGCAGCTGATGCGCGGCTTTCTGTTCGCCATCTCCGCGCTGGTCATCGGCGCGTTCTTCACGGTGTGGACGATCCAGCGCAGCGGCGATGTCGCCGTGCTGAAGGCGCTGGGCGCCTCGACCCGCTATCTGCTGCGGGACGCGCTCGGCCAGGCCGTCGTCCTGCTGGTGATCGGTACGGGCCTGGGCACCGCCGTGGCGGCGGGCGTGGGTGCCGGGATCGGCGGCGCGGTGCCGTTCGTGCTCGATCCGTCCACCGTGCTGATCCCGGCCCTGATCATGATCGCGCTGGGTGCCGTCGGCGCCGCGCTGTCCATCCGCCGCATCACGTCCGTAGACCCGCTGACCGCCCTGGGAAGTGCCCGATGAGCCTCGAACTGACCGATGTGACCCTCACCTACCCCGACGGCGCGGACACCCTGACCGCACTGGACGAGGTCTCGCTGTCCGTGCCCGCCGGGTGCCTGACCGCGGTGATCGGGCCGTCCGGGTCCGGGAAGTCCAGCCTGCTCGCGGTCGCCGCGACGCTGATCGGCCCGGACCGGGGGCGGGTGGTGATCGACGGCACGGACACCACCGGTCTCGGCCGCGGCGAGCTGACCGCGCTGCGCCGCACCACCATCGGCACGGTCTTTCAGCAGCCGAATCTGCTGCCCTCGCTGACCGCCGCCGAGCAGCTCCAGGTGATGGCCCATCTGGACGGCCGCTCACCCCGTAAGGCGCGTTCCCGGGCGCTGGAGCTGCTGGCGGCGGTCGGCCTGGACGGGCAGGCCCACCGGCGCCCGCATCAGCTGTCGGGCGGGCAGCGGCAGCGGATCAACATCGCGCGGGCGCTGATGAACGATCCCGCCGTGCTCCTGGTGGACGAGCCGACCAGCGCACTGGACCACGACCGTGGCGCCGAGGTCCTCGACCTGCTGCTCGCGCTCACCCATGAGCGCGCCACCGCGACGGTGCTGGTGACCCACGATCCCGCGCATCTGGACGCGGCGGACGAGATCGCGGAGGTACGGGACGGGCGGCTGCGTCCACGGGTCGGCGTCCGCGCCTGACGGCCTCCGTGGCGGCGTCGGCCGGGCCGTACGCCGTGCGGTCCAGCCGGTAGGCGGTGCGGCCGCCAGGTACGCGGCGCGGCCGCCCCGTACGCCGACACGGCACGCCAGTACGCCGACGCGGAACTCCGATACGCCAACCGGGTGGCAAGGGCCGGGCGTCCGGTGCGTCCGGTGCGTCAGGGCCGGACAGGCCGCGCGGGGCACGAGCGGTCAGGCGGACCCTTGCGGCTGATCGTCCGCCGCGTGCGAGAAGAGCTTGAGCACCGGGACGCCCACCTTGTGGCGGGCCCGGGAGGCCCAGTCGCGGTGGAAGAACTCCTCGACGAAGTGCGGGGTGGTCAGCACGATCACCTCGTCCGCGCCGGTCTCGTCGACGACGGAGCGCAGCAGGTCCAGCGGATGGTCCTCGACCACCTGTCCGACGGCCTCGGCGCCCGCCTCGCGCAGCGCCTGCACGGTGTGGGACAGGGCGAGGTCGGCGGGGGCCTCCGCCGCGCTGCCGCCCGGTGCGCCCTCCCGTACGGCGTCGTCGAACTCGCCGAGGGCGACGTCGTCGATGGCCCGCAGCAGTACGTCCTGTTTGCCGCGCGGCTGCATCAGGACGACGAACGAGATCGGGTCATCGCCGTGCAGGGTGGTCACAAACTCCACGTCGGCGGGCGTCAGAGGCTTCTCGATCATCAATACGCTCGTGAACACGACGGACGCCCTTCTTCTCTTCGGGGCGCCGCAGTGCGCGGTGCCCGACAGAAACCATCCTGCCCCGTCGCCACACGGGACCGTTGGCTTTTAGTGTGCCCAAAGGAAGCTAAGCGGAACAGATAATTCCGCCGATTGTCAGGACCGACGGTAGCGAGTGAACAGGAACCCGGCCTCCTCCAATACGGACGCCAGGGCGAACCGCTCGGGAACCGGGACGGCGGGTCCGTTCATGATCCTCGGCGCATCGCCCACGGCGACCACCGGAGCCAGCGTCAGACACATCTCGTCCAGCGCACCGGCCGCCGCGAACTGCCCCAGCAGCCGCGGTCCGCCCTCCGTGAGCAGCCGGGTGTGCCCCCGTTCGGCCAGCACCCCGGCCACCCTGGCCGGGTCGACGCCCAGACCCTCGCCGGCGAACAGCACCTCGGCGCCCGCCGCCCGCGCCCGCGCCACCCGGTCGGCCGGCGCGCCCGCACCGGTCAGCACGACGGTGGGGACCACCGGCTCGGTGAACAGGGGCAGACCGAAGTCCAGCCCGAGACCGGCGGTGACCACGGCGATGGCGGGTGCCGGGGCCTGACCGGCGGCGGCCCGGCGGGCGGCGAACGCCTCCCGGGCGCGGGCCGGCCGGTAGCCCTCCTGCCGGACCGTTTCTGCGCCCACCACCACGGCATCCGCGAGGGCCCGCAGCACCCCGAAGATCCGCATGTCGGCATCGCCGGAGAGCGGCTGCGAACGGCCCTCGTGATGGGCCGCGCCGTCCATCGACGACACCATGTTGGCGCGCAGCCAGCCGCCGCCCTCCGCACGCGCCGGATCGTCCGGCTCCGGATACGCATAGGCCTCGGCCAGCTCGTCCAGGGTCCACTCCCGGTCGGCGGGACCGGCCGGCGCCGCCGCGGAGTTCTCGCTGCCGGGAGCGGGTGCGGGCGGGGCGAGGAGGGGGTACAGGCGTCGCATGGCGGCAGTGTGACATGCCTCGCCCGGCGGACCGGCGGATACCGCCGAGGAGATAGGCTGGACGGCTGTGTCGCCTTCCCAGCCCTCTTCCCCGCAGCCCGACCCGATAGCCGGACCGCCGGCCGACGGGGACGACGCGGCGCCCGCCGCGCTCACCGCCCGCGCACCGCACGTCCCGGCCGACCGCCTGGTTGCCGAGATGGTGCCGCCGCCGCGCTTCCAGGGCGCCCGCTTCGACACGTACATCCCGGACTCCCGGCAGCCCAGCCAGGCCGAGGCCGTCCAGGTCCTGAGCGACTTCGCGGACGGCATCGACGCCGGGGCCGGCGCGGGCACCGCCAAGCGGCGCTGGTTCGCCCGGAAGCCGGCGGCCCCCAAGGGCCCGCGCGGCGTCTATCTGGACGGCGGCTACGGCGTCGGCAAGACCCACCTGCTCGCCTCCCTGTGGCACGCCGCCCCCGCCCCGGCCGAACGCAAGGCCTTCGGCACCTTCGTCGAGCTGACCAACCTCGTCGGCGCGCTCGGCTTCCAGCAGACCGTCCACACGCTCAGCGACCACAAGCTGCTGTGCATCGACGAGTTCGAGCTGGACGACCCCGGCGACACGGTGCTGGTCTCCAGCCTGCTCAGCAAACTGGTGGACGCCGGAGTGGCGCTGGCCGCGACCTCCAACACGCTGCCCGGCAAGCTCGGCGAGGGCCGGTTCGCGGCCGCCGACTTCCTGCGCGAGATCCAGGGCCTGAGCGCGCACTTCCGCCCGCTGCGGATCGACGGCGAGGACTACCGCCACCGCGGCCTGCCCGAGGCCCCCGCCCCGTACGACGACGAGACCGTCACCCGCACCGCGTACCGCACGCCCGGTGCCTCGCTCGACGACTTCCCCTCCCTGCTGGAACACCTGTCGAAGGTGCACCCCAGCCGCTACGGCGCGATGTGCGACGGCATCGAGGCGGTCTGCCTCACCGACGTCCAGGCGGTCCCCGACCAGTCCACCGCGCTGCGCCTGGTGGTCCTCGCGGACCGGCTCTACGACCGCGAGGTGCCCGTACTGGCCTCCGGCAAGGCCTTCGGCGAGCTGTTCAGCGACGAGATGCTGCGCGGCGGCTACCGCAAGAAGTACTTCCGGGCGATCTCCCGCCTGACGGCCCTGGCGCGCGACGCCAAGCCGCTGGTCGCCGGCGAGGCGCCGTAGGGGCGCTCCGGGCCCTGCAAGGCCGATCCACCGGGAGGGCTAGGGCGTGTCCGACGGCTTCCCGTAGTGCCGGGCCAGGGCGTGGAACGCCTCCTTCGGCTCCCAGGGCACGGCGGCGCCGCGCTCCTCGTCCAGCACCTTGACGATGCCGTACGACCCGAGGTCCGCGTCCCGGAGCGGATCCTTCCGGTGCGGCAGGGCGTAGCACACGAAGCTGAACCAGAAGGCCGTGTCGACCCCCTCCTCCTCGAAGAGCGGCAGCAAGTCGTCCATGTAGCGGACCTGTTCGCCCTCGTCCCGCACGGTCCCCGGCGTGACGGTGCCGTCCGGCCGGACGACGAGCCAGCCGGCCGCACCCATGTCCCCGGCTCCTCGGTAGGCGCAGCAGCCGGCCTCGGTGACCACGACCGGCTTGCCGTGCGCGAAGTACGCCCGCAGGTCCTCGCGGTAGGTGGCGGCGTTGCGGCTGCTGCGGTACGCGTCGACGCCGACGAGGTCGAAGGGCGTCCAGTCGATGCGCTCGATGGGGATCGACGCGTAACTGAGCGGACCGCCGAACCGTGGCCGGACGGCCCTGGCCACCTCGGCGAGGAAGGCGTTGACCGGCTCCGGGATCGCGGCGAGCGCCTTCTCCCGCACCTCCGGTGCGGCGCGCAGCGGCTCCATACGGTCGTTGAAGGTCTCGCCGGGCAGGTAGCCGCAGTTGAAGATGCTGATCTCGCAGCCGGTGGCCAGTACGACATCGGCCCCTTGGCGCCGCAGTTCCTCGGCGCGGTCCGCGCACTCGACGAAGTACGGCAGGAGCTGATCCTCCGTCATCTCGCAGGGGAACGGCGAGTACCAGACCGCGAGCCCGGCCTCCGCCGCGGCCTCGGCCGCCGCGCTGATCCGCCCGGGGTCGCCGCCGGTGATGCGCACGGTGTTGCAGTGCAGGTCCTCGGCGATGACCCGCATGTCGCGCGCCGCGAGGTCGGGGGTGAACCGGGGGTTCGTGGTGTCGCCGTTCGGAAACGTTCCGGTGTCGTACTGCACGCCCTTGCCACGCATGGCACCCCTTAAGGTTCGTCGCGTATCTTATCTCCCGGAGTAAGATACACACTGTGCCTAAAGATGTGAACGGTGCGGCGCCTCCCCCGGGGCGCCGACGCAGGGGTGCCGCACTGGAAGCCGCCCTGTTGGACGCCGCCTGGGAGGAGCTCCTCGCCGTCGGCTACCACGACCTGACGTACGAGGGCGTGGCGGCCCGCGCCCACACCAGCCGGACGGTGCTCTACCGGCGCTGGCCCGAGCGCCGCGATCTGGCCCTGGCCGCCCTGCGGCACCGCACACCGCCACTGCCCCCGCCGCCACCGGACACCGGCGCGCTGCGCACCGACGTCCTCGCGCTGCTCGACCAGATCACCACCCGGCTGTCGGCGATCACCCCCGTCCTGGAGGTGCTCACCGACAGCCGGACCCGCGGCACCGACCTGGGTGACTTCATGGCGGAGCGCTCGCGCGAGGCCGGCGGGGACGCGATGGCGCAGGTGCTCGGCCGCGCGGCCCGGCGCGGAGAGCTCGACCCGTCCCGGATCCCCGCCCGGGTCGCCTCCCTTCCGATCACCCTCGTGGCCAGCGGGATGCTGATCACCCATCGCGCTCCCTCGGAAGCCGATGTCACCGCGGTGGTCGACGAGGTGTTCCTCCCGCTGATCGCGCACTACGGCCGGGCCGGCTCCCGGACTGCGGACCCCGCGGCGGAACGGGAAGAGTGACCGGCCCTCGCAGCCGGGTTCCCGGCGGCGCGGGTGCGTGGTACACACGAGCGGGTCACATCACCTGTCCGCCAACAGGGAGTTGCCCATGTCTGCGACACGACGTCAGATGCTGGCGAGGGCCGGTGCGCTGGGAGTGTCCCTCGCCTTCACCGGGAACCTCACGGAGATATTCGCCGGGACCGCGACCGCCCGGAGCATGGGACGACGGGGCTACGGGCCGCTGGTCCCCGACCCGGACGGTCTGCTCGACCTCCCCAAGGGCTTCCGGTACACGGTCCTGTCCAGGGAGGGCGACCCGCTGCCCTCAGGGGAGGGCAGGGTACCCGGCAACTGCGACGGCATGGCCGCGTTCCCCGGTGGCCACGGCGGCACCTATCTCGTCCGCAACCACGAGAACCGTACGGGCTCCCGCTCCGCCGTCCCCCGGGTGCGCGAGCTGACCTACGACCCCGGTGGCGAGGGCGGCTGTACGGTCCTGGGGCTCGACCGGGACAACGGCGTACGCTCCGAACGGGTCGGCATCGCCGGTACCTCCACCAACTGCGCGGGCGGCCCCACGCCCTGGAACACCTGGCTGACCTGCGAGGAGACCGAACTCCGGGCCGGTGAGGAGAACTACACCAAGGACCACGGGTTCATCTTCGAGGTCGATCCGTACGACCCGCGGCGCACCGGAGCCGTCCCGCTGACCGCGATGGGGCGCTTCCAGCACGAGGCGATTGCGGTGGACCCCGGCACCGGCACGGTCTACGAGACCGAGGACGCCTTCGACAAGCCCTTCGGCCTGTTCTACCGCTTTCTGCCGAAGCAGCCGCTGGGCGGCCGGGGTTCGCTCCGGGCGGGCGGGCGGCTGCAGGCACTGCGCGTCCCCGGGGTGCCGGACCTCTCCACCATCCAGGAGCCCGGAACGGCCTTCGACCACGTCGAGTGGGTGGACGTCCCCGATCCGCTCGCCCGCCACACGCCCCTGCGCTTCCAGGACTTCGGCCCCCGCGGCATCACCCACGCCCAGAAGCTGGAGGGCTGCTACTGGGGCGGCTCCTGCGTCTACTTCGTCTCCAGCTTCGCGCACCGCAAAGACGGTTCGGCGGCGGACCACTACGGCCAGGTCTGGAAGTACGACCCCAAGAGGCGGCGCCTCACCCAGGTCGTCGTCTTCGGCCCCGGCAGCGATCTGCAACTGCCCGGCGAGTCCCCCGACAACATCTGCCTCGCGCCCAGCGGCGGCCTGATGGTCTGCGAGGACGGCGAGGGCGCGCAGCACGTCTTCGGCCTCACCCGGCACGGCGAGGTCTATGCGATGGCGCGCGGCCGCCAGAACATCGGCACCCCCGAGAAGCCGGAGTGGGGCGAATTCGCGGGCGTGACCTTCTCGCCCGACCACCGCACGATGTACGTCAACTGCTATACGCCGGGGACGACGTTCGCGGTGACCGGGCCCTGGCATCACTGAGGGCCGGTACCGCGGCGTCGCGTCGCTGGTCACCGCGTCGCTGGTCACGGCACGGCCGCGTTGCTGGTCACCGCGTCGCTGGTCACGGCACGGCCGCGTTGCTGGTCACCGCACCGCTGGTCACCGCACCGTCGGTCGTCGGGTCGTCGGTCGTCGGGGCGCCGGTCGTCGGGGCGCCGGGAAACCGCACCGCCGGTCATCGCGTCGCCGGTCATCGGGGCGCCGGTCACCCCGAGCAGGCGGAGCGCTGGGCCTCCTGCCATTCGCAGACGGGGCAGAGCACGATGCCGGGTCGGTCGGCCGGGTACTCGGTGGGGCGGCCGCAGTGCAGGCAGTCGGCGCGCGGACTGAGGGCGGCGGGTCCAGCGGCGGGCTCGGGCGCGGCGGGCGCGGGTCCGGGCGCGGGTGCGGCGGGGGCGGGCGCGGCCGGGTCGGCGTCGGCGTCGGCGTCGGCGTCGGGGGCCGCGTAGCACTCGGCGGGCGCGGCGGGGGTGGTCGGCGTGTGTGCGTCGGTGCCCGGCATGGTGCCGAGCGTACGCCTGCGCCTCCCCCCACCCCCGAACCCACCCCCCGCCCCCTCCCCCGAAGGGGGAGGAGGGGGAGGGGGCGGGGGAAGCGCCCCGCAGCCAGCCCGGATGCGGAGGAAGCGGCCCGGATGCGGAGGATGCGCCCCGCAGCCAGCCCGGTCAGCTGCGGCGGGAGGTGAGTGCGCAGGCGGCAGCCGTGGCGGCGGCCGCGATCAGCACGGCGAGGGCGAGCGGGATCCAGGGAATGCTGATCGTGCCGTGGGCGGAGCCGGTGACCAGGCCCGTGACGGCGGCGTTGGCGGGCGAGACACCCAGGACGAGCAGGAACAGGGCGGCGGTGAGGCCTGCCGGGATGCTCCAGGCGGGGCTGCGCAGGACCGGCCAGTTGCACAGGGCACCGATCGCGGTGCCTATCAGGAGACAGGCCAGCGAGGCGAGCAGCCCGGCCGCGGTCGCGGGCAGGACCGGGACGGCCACCCGGTGGTCGGCGGAGTGCGGGTCGGACAGCAGCAGGACGGCCGCCGTACCGACCAGCGCCAGCAGCAGCGCCGCGCCGGCCGCGGTCAGCACACACGCGAGGTGCACCCGGCCGGGCCCGGCGGCGGTCGCGGCGCAATTACGGGCGGCCGGCGGCTCGTTGGTGACACAGACCCGGGTCAGCCATACCGCGACGGGCAGCAGGCCGCCCGCGGCGTAGCCGAACGCGTCGAGGATCGGGCCGCCGCTCTGGACACCGATGGCCAGCCAGGCCGCGTAGCAGATGACCGGCGGCAGCCAGCGGTGCGAGCCGATGAGCAGCGCCGCCTGGTAGCGGAGGAGAGCGATCATGGGAGGGGCCTCGTCAGGGTCGGAATCGGAGCGGAGTCGAAGTGGGCAGGCCGGGCGGGCAGGCAGGCAAGCAAGCAAGCGGGCATGGCGCGGCAGGACGGGAAGGAACCGGCCGTCAGGGGCGGAGTGGGTCAGGACCCGGGTCAAGGGCGGGTCCCGTGGCGGGAGTTGCGGGTGAGCCGGGGGCAGGGGTGACCGAGCGGATGTGCCAGGGCGGACGGGCGGTGAGCAGGGCGCGCAGCAGTGCGTCGGAGTGGACGGCCCCGACCGTCAGCCGGGTCGTACCGTCCGGCCCCGGGGCGATCTCCGGTCCGCCGGGGAGACGTGACGCCCCGCCAGTGACCTGCCCGCTCCCTGCCGGGCTCGGTAGACCTTGTGGACCGTATAGGCCGTGCAGGCCTTGTGCGCCGTGAGCATCCGGTGCCCCGTCCACCTCGATGATCACTCGTGGGCCGGTCACGGGCGGCGTGCCCCCGGCGGCGCGGCCGCTCTCCTCCTGGGGCAGCAGCCGCCCGTCCGCGACCCGGTAGCGGGCGTCGGCCGCGCCGGCCAGCCGCCGTGGGTCGTGGTCGACGAAGACGACCGTGCCGCCGGCCGCGACCCGGTCGGCGACCGCGCGGTCGAGTACGTCGCGTGCGCCGCGGTCCAGACCGGTCCAGGCCTCGTCCAGGATGAGGAGTTCGGGCTCGGCGAGCAGCGCCTGGGCGACCGCGACCTTCTGGCTGGTTCCCTTGGACAGCTCGGCCAGCCGCGTCCGCGCATGCCCGGCCGCGCCGAAGCGTTCGAGCCACTCGGTGGCTCGACGGGTCGCTTCGCGGCCGGGTACGCCGTGGACGCGGCCGAGGTGGGTGAGGTAGCCGACGGCGGTGAAGGGCATGGCGGCGGGGAAGCGTTCGGGGACGTACGCGCTGCGCGGGCGGCCGGTGATGCGGCCGGTGCTGGGGTGGTCGATGCCCGCGAAGAGCCGCAACAGGGTGGACTTTCCGCTGCCGTTGGTCCCTTCGATGCGCAGCAGCGTGCCCGCGGGCACGTCGAGGTGCACATCCCTCAGCACCCAGGGGCCGCGTACCCCGTAGCGCCGCCCCACCCCGTCCAGCCTCATCCGCTCCGGCACCCCGCCGCCTCCCGCCGTCCCCCTGCGCCGCGGACGCCTGCCGTCCCCCGGCGTTTCCGATGTTCCCGGCGTCCTCGGCGTTCCCCCGCCGCTGCGCCGTCCCCGACGGTAGCCGGAGCGGCCGGCCGGTGCCCGCGCAGGGGCGCGCTCGGCCGCACCGGCCGTGCGGCCGTCGGCGGCGGCGTTGTCAGTGGCGGCTGGCAGACTGGCCGAGTGATCAGCACCGAGACCGCCGGGCAGCCCGGCAACGACACCAGCAGCCCCATCCCGCATGCGGAGACCGACCGGGACGCGGCGCCGCAGTTCGTGCTGCCGCTGGTCGCGCGGATAGAGCGGGCCGAGCCGCCGGCGCGTACGGACGCGCTGGAGACGGCCGCGCGGGCGGTGCTGGTGCTGCTGTCGGACGAGCGGTCCGCGGGCGACGGCGAGTGGGCCGAGGCGGTACGGAACTGGCAGGACGCCCGGATCCGGAAGGTGGTGCGGCGGGCGCGCGGCGCGGAGTGGCGGCGGGCCGAGGCGCTGCCGGGCATCACGGTCCGCGGTGACCGCGCCGAGGTGCGGGTCTATCCGCCGGTGCCGCTGGACGGCTGGCCGAAGGACCTGGCGCGCCTCCAGGTCTCCGGCACGGAGCTGGAAGATCCGCAGCCGCCGGCGCCGCCGGCCGGCGGTCTGCCGGTGCTGTGGCTCAACCCCGAGCTGAAGATGTCGGCGGGCAAGGAGATGGCACAGGCCGGGCATGGCGCCCAGCTGGCGTGGTGGCAGCTGTCCGAGCAGGAGCGCTCGGCCTGGCGCGCGGCGGGCTTCCCGCTGGCCGTACGGTCCGCGGAGCCCGCGGCCTGGGAGGCCCTGACCGGCAGCGGGCTGCCCGTGGTGCGGGACGCGGGGTTCACGGAGGTCGCGCCGAACTCCGCCACGGTCGTCGCGGACCACCCCGCGCTGCGGACGGCGTGAGCAGCGCACTCCCGCCCTCCAGGGGCTGCCTGCCCTTCAGGGGCTGCCGGATCGGGCGGGAAGCTCAAATCAACCTCTGAACCGGGGACGTACAGGATTCGGCCACTCGTGACGCGGCCATGAGTACCCCGACCACGGAGCGAGAGGGGGAGCCATGGAGCGCATGGAGCGCCTTGGTACGGGAATCGGCTGGCGGCCGGAGATCGCCGCGGAGATCGCTGAGCTGCCGGGGGTGGACTGGGTCGAGGTCGTGGCGGAGAACATCTGCCCTGGTCATCTGCCGCACGCCCTGCAGCAGCTGCGCGAGCGCGGCACGACCGTCGTGCCGCACGGCGTCTCGCTCGGTCTCGGTGGCGCCGACCGTCCGGACGCGGCGCGGCTGAGCGCCCTCGCCGAGCGTGCCGAGGCGCTGGGCGCGCCGCTGGTCACCGAGCACATCGCGTTCGTCCGGGCCGGCGGGCCGCTGACCGCCTCGCCACTGATGGAGGCCGGGCATCTGCTGCCCGTCCCGCGCACCTACGACGCGCTGGACGTGCTCTGCGAGAACGTCCGGATCGCCCAGGACGCGCTGCCGGTGCCGCTCGCCCTGGAGAACATCGCCGCCCTCATCAGCTGGCCGGGCGAGGAGCTGACCGAGGGGCAGTTCCTGTCCGAGCTGGTCGAGCGGACCGGGGTGCGGCTGCTGATCGACGTCGCCAACCTCCATACGAACCACGTCAACCGGGGCGAGGACCCGGCCGCCGCCCTCGACGAGCTGCCGGTGGAGGCCATCGCGTACGTCCATGTCGCGGGCGGGGTGGAGCGGGACGGGGTGTGGCACGACAGCCATGCCCATCCGGTGACCCGGCCGGTGCTGGATGTGCTCGCCGAGCTGTGTGCCCGGACCACTCCGCCCGGTGTGCTGCTGGAGCGCGATGAGGACTTCCCCGAGGGCGGGGAGCTGGCCGGTGAACTCGACGCGATCCGCACCGTACTGAAGGAGGCCCGCCATGCGCAGGCGGCTTGAGTCCGTACGGGAGGCGGGGACGCACCCGGAGGCAGGGACGCACCCGGAGGCGGGTGCCGGTGCGGCCACCGGCACCGGTGCGGCCACCGGCGAGAACGTGGCCGCCGGCACCGACGTGGCGCGGCAGCGGCTGGCGCTGGCGCAGACTGCGCTGCTGTCCGCGCTGGTCGCCGGGACGCCGGCCCCCGAGGGCTTCGACCGCGCCCGGCTGCGGGTACAGAGCCGGGCGCTGGCCGCCAAGCGCGCGGCGGTCGTCGCCAAGGTCGCGCCCGAGCTGCCCGGAATCCTCGGCGCGAACTACCGCACGGCGTTCGCCGGTTACGCCCGGAACCGGCCGATGAGCGGCGGCTACCGGCAGGACGCCCTGGACTTCGCGGCGTATCTGCTGGCCCAGGGCCGTCCCGAAGACCCGGCCGCGCGGCAGCAGTTGACGCGCTGGTGGCGGGATCGCGCGGGCCCGAAGCCGCCGTCCGCCCGGCCCGCGGCCCGTCTGGCACGCATCGTGCGCGACGTCCTGAGCGGCCGGGGGTGACCGCGATGTCCTTTACGCAGTGGGTGTATGCCGGGATCGGTGTCTCGTCGTTGCTGCTCGTCCTCGGCACGGTGGTGGTGCGGCTGCGGACGCCGTCCGCGCGCGGGGCGGACGCGCGGGCGCACGAGGTGTGGGAGACGGCGTTCCTCGCCGGCGGCCCGGGGCGGGTGGTGGACGCCGCGGTCGCCGGGATGCACGAGGACGGCCTGCTGACGGTGGGCGGCCCGGGTGTGGTGACCGTACGCCGGGCCACCGCGCGGGACGCGGTCGAGGCCGCCGTGCTGGGCGCGGTGCTGCGCACGCCCGGCGGGGCGCTGGCCACGGTGCGCGGCGAGGCGATGCGCAGCCCGGCGGTCCAGGGCATCGGCGACCGGCTGGCGGCCCGCGGTCTGCTGCGCCGGCCGCGGCTCGCACGGGGCTGGCGCCGGTGGGCGAGCGCGCAGATGACGGTGTGTGGGGTGCTCTTCTTCCTCGGGGTGCTGCTGGCGATCGTCGGGGCCGGCGGGGACGACGGGCCGGTGGTCTTCACGATCGCGCCGGTGCTGTTCGGCGGGCTGGTGGTGGGTGCGCTGTGCCGGACGGTGTTCCGGCAGCGGATCACCAAGGCGGGGTCCCGTGCGCTGCGCGCCGCGCGGACGGCCGACTCACAGGGCGGCGCGGGCGGCTCCCAGGGCGGCGCGGGCGGTTCCTGGCAGCCCGCCGCGCTGGTGGTGGCGCTGGGGGGCACCGCGCTGATCGTGGACGAGCTGCTGCGGCAGCAGTTGGAGGAGGCGCAGCGGGCCACCGCGGCCGCCGCCCAGGGCGGCGGGTCCTCGTCATCCGGCGGGTCCTCCTACGACTCCGGGGGCGGCTCGGGGAGCGAGGGCACGACCTGGTGCGGCGCGTCCGACGGCGGCTCAGGGGGCGGCAGCGGCGGCGGTTCGTCCTGCGGTGCCGGGGCGTCGTGCGGGGGCGGTTCGAGCGGTGGCGGCTCGTCCTGCGGCGGTGGTTCGGGCTGCGGCGGCGGGGGCGGCTGCGGCGGCGGCTGACGTGCAGTCACCGGCGGCCGGCCGTGCCGCGCGGGGCGCGGTGCCCGGCACGAGGAGTGCGGTGCCTCA
Organism: Streptomyces sp. NPDC002446; assembly: GCF_053595675.1. Taxonomy (NCBI): domain Bacteria; kingdom Bacillati; phylum Actinomycetota; class Actinomycetes; order Kitasatosporales; family Streptomycetaceae; genus Streptomyces; species Streptomyces sp. NPDC002446. The sequence continues at coordinate 157,499 of NZ_JBSFYC010000006.1, forward strand.
CATAGGGCGAAATTCCATGGCGATTGTCATGGACCCTCCCGTAAGAACACTGCTATGTGGCTTCTCTTCCTCCTCGTCGCCGTGGTGGCGGCGGTGATCTCCTGTGCACGGGTCTGCCGGACCGCGGTCGCCGCGGCCCGCACCACCGGACCGGCCGGGCAGCCGGCGTCCGGTCCGGCCCCGGATCCGGCCGCCCAGGACGGGCACGAGCCGGGCCTGACCCTGTATGAGATGGCCTATCTCTCCGGCGGTCCGCACCGGCTCGCCGATGTGGTGCTGGTGCTGATGGCCCAGCAGCGGCGGCTGCTGCTCGCCCACACCGGCTGGGCCACCGTCGTGGACCCGGTCGGCCAGGACGCCGTCGAGCGCGCCACCCTCACCGCCATCGGGCCCGAGGGGCAGCGCCCGATACCCGCGGTGCGCGAGGCCCTCGTCGCCGACGACGCGGTCCGGGCGGTGGCCGACCGGCTGGTGTCCGCCGGGCTGGCGCTGCCCGCCGGGGCGCGCCCGGGAATCCGCAGCGCGGTCCGCCAACTACGGGCCGCCGCCGTGCTGGTGCTGCTGGCCGCCGCGGCGAGCCACTGGATGGCGCCGCCCGGTGCGGACGACGGGCTGGTCCTGGCCTGGTTCGCGCTGCCGCTGCTGCTCACCCTCGGCACCCTGGCCGCGGCCCGCTGGGAGCTCCATCCGTACGGCGACTGGGCCACCGCCGCGGGCGAGCGCCGCCTGCCCGGTTCCCAGGGCTCTTCCGCCTCCCTCACCACGCTCGCTCTGCAGGGCCCCGCCGCCCTCACCGACCCCACCTTGCGCGCCGCGCTCCACTCTTCCGGGGCATAGCGTCCGACACCGGCATCCGGTGCTTTACATCGGCCATGGGCGCCTCAACTATCCCTTTTGTATGCACACACGAAGGGACGGCCAGTGAGAGCACTTGCGTTGTACGGCACCATCGGGTCGCTGATCGTGACCGCCCTCGCCACTGCCCCGGCGGGCGGCGCCACGGGGACGGCCGACGCGCCGCCGGCGCCCGTGGCGCACCGCATCGCCTTCGGCCGATGCGCGCCGGCGGAGCATCTGCCGTCGTCCGTCGAATGCGGCAAGCTCACCGTTCCCCTCGACTACGCGCGCCCCGACGGCAAGAAGATCGACCTCACGGTCAGCCGGATCCGGGCCACCGCGCACGGCGAACGGCAGGGCTCCCTGGTCTTCAACCCGGGCGGCCCCGGCGCGTCCAGCATGGAGTTCCCGCTCTACGGCGGGCTCCCCAAGTGGAAGAAGCTGGCCCGTGCCTACGACTTCGTCGGCTATGCGCCGCGCGGCGTCGGGCGCTCGGCGCCGCTGTCCTGCCAGGACCCCGCGGAGTTCAGCAAGGCGCCCACCGACAGCCCGATGCACCCGGACGCGGCCTTCAAGCGCAAGAAGGTGGCCGAGGCGAAGGCGTACGCCCGCGGCTGCGCCCGCCGGGCCGGGGCGGACCTGCCGTTCTACAACTCCGTCAACAACGCCCGCGATCTGGACATGCTGCGGGCCGCGCTCGGCGAGCAGAAGCTGACGTTCATGGGCGCCTCGTACGGGACGTACTTCGGTGCGGTCTATGCGACGCTCTTCCCCGGCCACGTCCGGCGGATGGTCTTCGACAGCGTGGTCAATCCCGATCCCAAGCAGGTCTGGTACCGCAACAACCTCGACCAGAGCATCGCCTTCGAGCGCCGGTGGGGCGACTGGCTGCGCTGGGTCGCCAAGCACGACGACCACTACCACCTCGGCACCTCCAAGCAGGCGGTGCAGGCGTCGTACGACAAGGCCGCCGCGAGGCTGCGCCGCGAGCCGCTCAACGGCAAGATCGGCCCCGGCCAGCTGCAGTCGGCCTACCTCAAGACCGGCTACAACGACGCCTTCTGGCCGCTGCGCGCCCAGGCGCTCGCGGGCTATCTGCACGGCGACCCCAAGCCGCTGATCGCCCAGGCCATGCCGCAGGACCGCACCGCCAAGGACGAGGAGAACTCCAACGCGGTCTACACGGCCGTGGAGTGCAATGACGCGCGCTGGCCGCGCTCGTGGAAGATCTGGGACCGGGACAACACCGACATCGCGCGGATCGCGCCGTTCGAGACCTGGGACAACGCCTGGATGAACCTGCCGTGCGCCTTCTGGCCCGAGCAGTCGCAGTCGGCCGCGGCCGGTGTCGAGGATGCGGCCGGTGTCGAGGACGCGGCCGGCCGGGCGGGTGACGGCCCCGTGCAGGATCTGCTGGACGCCGCCGACGACATGGCGACCGAGCTCGACGATGTGCCGCACGGGCGGCGCGGCCCGGTCGACGTCCACACGGAGCCCGGCGCGCTGCCGCCGGTACTGCTGCTCGCGGCCGAGCGGGACGCGGCGACCCCGTACCAGGGCGCGCTGGAACTGCAGCGGCGGCTGCCCGGCTCGTCGCTGGTCACCGAGAACGGCGCGGGCACCCACGGCATCGGCTTCAACGACAACGGCTGTGTGAACAACTACGCCGAGGCCTATCTGCTGCACGGGAAGGTCCCGGCACACCGGGTGCACTGCGCACCGCGCGCCGAGCCGGTGCCGGGCCAGACGGCGACCCGGGCACAGCTCGCGCGGCCCGGTAAGTAGCACCGCCCGCCGCACGGCGCTACGGGCCGTCCCCCTCGGGGGGCGGCCCGTAGCGCTGTGCGGAACGGGTCAGGCCAGGCCGGCGACCAGCTCGGCGACCGGCTTGCGCCGCCCCGTGTAGAACGGGATCTCCTCACGGACGTGCATCCGCGCCTCGGAGCCACGCAGATGCCGCATGAGGTCGACGATGCGGTAGAGGTCGTCGGCCTCGAAGGCGAGCACCCACTCGTAGTCGCCGAGGGAGAACGACGGCACGGTGTTGGCGCGCACGTCCGGGAAGCCGCGGGCCATCTTGCCGTGGTCGGCGAGCATCCGGCGACGGTCCTCGTCGGGGAGCAGGTACCACTCGTAGGAGCGCACGAAGGGGTAGACGCTCACGTAGGCGCGCGGCTGCTCATCGGCGAGGAAGGCCGGGATGTGCGACTTGTTGAACTCGGCGGGGCGGTGCAGCGCCATGTTCGACCAGACCGGCTCCAGCGCGCGGCCCAGGCGGGTGCGGCGGAAGAGGTTGTACGCCTCCTGGAGGGCGTCCGAGCTCTCCGAGTGCCACCAGATCATGAGGTCGGCGTCGGCGCGCAGACCGGAGACGTCGTAGGTGCCGCGGACCACCACGTCCTTGGCGGCGAGCTGCGCGAACAGCTCCTCGACCTCGTCTGCGTAGCCGCTGCGGTCCTCGGGGAGGACATCGCGCAGCTTGAAGACCGACCAGAGGGTGTAGCGGATGACCTCGTTGAGGTCCTTGGCCTTCTTGCCGGCGTTCGGCGCCTTCTCGGGCGCCGCGGGGGTCTGCGGTGCGGGGGTGGAAGCGTCTGTCATGTCGTCCATTCTCACTCGCCCGGTCCGCTGTCCGGCCGCAGGGTGCCGAGGATGTCGTCGGCGGCCTTGCGGGCCGAGGCGATGCAGGCCGGGATGCCGACGCCTTCGTAGAGCGCGCCGCACACCCTAAGGCCCGGCAGCTGCGCGACGGCGCCTTGGATACGGGCCACCCGCGCCAGATGCCCGACGGGGTACTGGGGCAGTCCGCCGGTCCAGCGGGTGACCTCGGCGGCGACCGGCGTGGCGGTCAGCCCGACCGCCGCGCGCAGGTCGGCCCGCGAGAACGCGACCAGCTCGGCGTCCTCGCGCGCCAGGTCCTCCTCGTCGCCGTAGCGCCCGATGGAGGTGCGCAGCACGAAGAGGTCCGGGTCGGCGTCGCCGATCCAGCCCCATTTGTTGCCGGCGAACGTGGACGCCTTGATCTTGTGGCCGTCCACGGGGGGCACGAGGAAGCCGCTGCCGGTGAGCGGCCGCGTCATCTCGGCGCGCCGGAAGACCATGGTGACCAGCGCCATCGAGGCGTACTCGACGGCGGCCAGCTCGGCGGCGGCGGAGGTGCTCTCGGCGGCCAGGAGGCGGGCCGTGGCCTGCGCGGGGGTGGCCAGGACGACGGCGTCCGCGGTGAGCGGGGCGCCGTCGAGGACGATGCGCCAGCCGTCGGCCGAGCGCTGTACGGCGGTGACCGGAGCGCCGGTGCGGATCTCGCCGCCCTTGGCCCGTACCGCGTCGGCCACCGCGCCCGGCAGCGTGCCGATGCCGCCGGCGATGCCCATGAAGACGGGGCTGTCCTGGACGGAGCCGGTCGCGGCGGGGCCGGTCACATGGGCCGCGGCGGCCGCCCGCGCCTGGATGCCGCGTACGCCGTCGAGCAGCGAACGGCTGCTGCGCGCGGCCTCGAACAGCTGGGGCACGGCGGCGCGCAGCGAGATCTTGTAGGCGTCGCCCGCGTACACCCCGCCCAGCAGGGGTTCGACGAGCCGGTCGACGACCTCGCGGCCCAGGCGGCGGGCGACGTACTCGCCGACGGCGACGTCGTCACCGACCTCGGTGCGCGGCAGACGGGCGTCCTCCTCGATGCGGGCGAGCCCCTCCGGGGAGATCACACCGGAGGCGGCGAGCGGGCCGAGGTCCCCGGGGACGCCCATCACATGGCCCTTGGGCATCGGGCGCAGGGCATCGCGGGTCCACAGCGAGGCGGTGGCGGTGGTGGGCGGCTGCAGCCGCTCGCCGAGGCCGACGGCGCGCGCGAGCTCCACCGCCTCCGGGCGTCTGGCCAGCATCGATTCGGCACCGAGATCGACCGGTACGCCCGCGATCTCGCCCGTGCGCAGCTTGCCGCCCAGCCGGTCGGACGCCTCCAGGACCGTCACCCGGGCGCCGCCGTCCAGCAGGCGGTGCGCCGCCGCCAGTCCGGAGATGCCTCCTCCGACGACGACCACATGACCGATGCTCCCGGGCCCGCGGTCCGTACGGGTGTGCGCTCCACTCATGCCTCCACTCTCTCAGAGCGCACTGACAGCACCGTGACCGGATCGCGATCCGCGGAGGGCGACCGCGGTCCGCGCAAAGACGCCGCCGCCGTCCCGGCAGAGGGTGACCCGGCCGTCCCGGAGGAAGGTGACCGAGGACCCCGTTGACAGCGGGCACCGGCGGGCAAAGACTCGGGGCGACGGGTGGCGATCTTCGTACCGCCGCCGACCGCCGAGCCGGGACAGCGAGGACAGCGCCTGATGACCGACCCACGCGTACGGGATGTCTACATCGTCGATGCGGTGCGCACCCCCGTCGGCAAGTACGGCGGCGCGCTGGCCGGGGTCCGCCCCGACGATCTCGCCGCCCATGTGCTCAGGGCCCTGGTGGACCGCACACCGGAGCTCGATCCGGCGCGGATCGACGATGTCTGCTTCGGCGATGCCAACGGCGCGGGCGAGGACAACCGGAACGTGGCGCGGATGGCGGTGCTGCTGGCCGGGCTGCCGGCCACCGTGCCCGGCGTGACCGTGAACCGGCTGTGCGGCTCGGGCCTGGAGGCGGTCATCCAGGCGGCCCGCGCCATCGCGCACGGCGACGCGCGGATCGCGGTGGCCGGCGGCGTGGAGTCGATGAGCCGCGCGCCGTATGTGCTGCGCAAGCCCGAGCGGGCCTTCCCCGCGGGCCATCAGGAGATGTTCTCCTCGACGCTGGGCTGGCGGATGGTCAACTCCCGGATGCGCCCGGAGTGGACGGTCTCCCTCGGCGAGGGCGCCGAGCTCATCGCCGACCAGTACGGCATCACCCGCGAGCAGCAGGACGTCTTCGCGCTGGCCAGCCATCAAAAGGCGGTCCGCGCCTGGCAGGAGGGCGCCTACGACGCGGAGGTCGTGCCGCTGCCGGACGTGGACCTGGAGCGCGACGAGACCATCCGCGAGGGCTCCTCCCTGGAGGCGCTCTCCAAGCTGAAGCCGGTGTTCCGTACGGCCGGGGGCACGGTCACCGCGGGGAACTCCTCACCGCTCAACGACGGCGCCGCCGCGCTGCTGCTCGCCGACGAGGAGGGCCTGCGGGCCACCGGGCGCGAGCCCCTGGCCCGGATCCGCGCGAGCGCGGTGACCGGTGTCGAGCCGCAGCTCTTCGGCCTGGGACCGGTGGAGGCGGTGCGCCGCGCGCTGGAGCGGTCCTCCCGCGGCTTCGCCGATCTCGCCGCCTTCGAGCTGAACGAGGCGTTCGCCGCCCAGGCACTGGGCTGCATCGGCCAGTGGCCGGAGCTCGACCCGTCCGTGGTGAACCCGCGCGGCGGTGCCATCGCCATCGGCCACCCGCTCGGTGCCTCCGGCGCCCGCCTCGCCGGCGCGGTCGCCCACCAGCTCGCCGCCCTGGGCTCGGGCACCGGCCTGGCCGCGCTGTGCATCGGCGTCGGCCAGGGCCTCGCGCTGGTACTGGAACGCTAGAACACGCACGCCCCGGGGCGGCTGTCCGCTCTCCCCTGGACGGCTTCGGCGTCATGCTGGGCGGACGGAGCCGACGCGGTACGGGCGGCGGCGAAGGGAGACGGTATGACGGCGGAGCGGCTGGTGGTCGTCGGCGGCGACGCGGCGGGGATGGCCGCCGCATCGCAGGCGCGCCGGCTGAAGCGGCCCGACGAGCTGGCGATCACCGCGTTCGAGCGCAGCCACTTCACGTCGTACTCCGCCTGCGGGATCCCGTACTGGGTGGGCGGCGTGGTCGACGGGCCGGACGCGCTGATCGCCCGTACGGCCGAGGAGCACCGCGCCCGGGACATCGATCTGCGGATGCGGACCGAGGTCACCGAACTCGACCTGGACCGCGGCCGGGTGCGCACCCGGGAGCTGGACGACGGCGGCCGGGAGTCCTGGACCGGCTTCGACAAGCTGGTGCTGGCCACCGGCGCGCGGCCACGCCGGCCCGACCTGCCGGGGATCGACGCGCCGGGGGTGCACGGCGTGCAGAACCTCGACGACGGCCGGGCCCTGCTGGACAGCCTGGAGCGGACCGCGGGGCGGCGGGCGGTGGTGGTCGGCGCGGGCTACATCGGCGTGGAGATGGCCGAGGCGCTGATCCACCGCGGCTACCAGGTCACTGTCCTGGAGCAGAGTGCACAGCCGATGTCCACCCTCGACCCGGACATGGGCGCGCTGGTCCATGAGGCGATGTGCCGGATGGGCATCGAGACGGTGCGCGGCGCGACCGTCACGGGTGTGCTGACCGGACAGGGGGGAGGGCGGGCCCGCGCGGTGACCACCGAGGACGCCGAGTACCCGGCGGACGTGGTGGTGCTGGGCATGGGCGTGCGCCCGGAGACCACGCTGGCCGCCGCGGCCGGGCTGCCGCTGGGCGGGTCCGGCGGGCTGCTCACCGACCTGGCGATGCGGGTACGCGGCCAGGACGCCGTCTGGGCGGGCGGCGACTGCGTGGAGGTCCACGACCTCGTCTCGGGCCGCACCCGCCATATCGCGCTGGGCACCCACGCCAACAAACACGGTCAGGTCATCGGCTCCAACGTGGGCGGCGGGTATGCGACCTTCCCCGGTGTCGTCGGTACCGCCGTCAGCAAGGTCTGCGACCTGGAGATCGCCCGGACGGGCCTGCTGGAGCGGGAGGCGCACGCGGCCGGTCTCCGCTTCGTCACGGTGACCGTGGAGGCCACCAGCCGGGCCGGCTACTACCCCGGCGCCCGCCCGATGCACGTCAAGATGCTCGCCGAGCGCCGCACGGGCCGGCTGCTCGGGGTGCAGATCGTCGGCCGTGAGGGCGCCGGCAAGCGGGTGGACATCGCGGCGGTCGCGCTCACCGCCGGGATGACGGTGGAGCAGATGACCACCCTCGACCTCGGCTACGCCCCGCCGTTCTCCCCCGTCTGGGATCCCGTACTGGTGGCGGCCCGCAAGGCCACGGGGGCCGTACGGGCCGCCGGGAGCTGAGTCCCCGGGCCGGGCCCGCACGCCGGCTGATGTCCTAGCGGGCCGCCCCCAGCGCGCCGAACTGCTTCTCGCGGGCCGTCCGCACCCGCTCCAGCGACTCACGGGCCAGCTCCGCCACGAACGCCGGGCACAGCCACGCCTCCGGCGGCACGTCCGTGCCGTGCCGGCCGCCGTGCTCGGCGAGCAGCCGCCGCCCGCTGGGGCTCTTGAGGCACATCCCGGCCGTGATGACGTCCTCCGGGGCCGTGGGGAGGTCCGGGTGCGCCGACGGGCCGTGCCCGCAGTCCGCTCCGGCCGGGGCCGCCGGTACGGACGCGAGCCCGGCGATCAGATCGTTGAGCGGCCCCGGAGACGGCACGAGGCCGGCGTCCGCGTACCAGGACAGCGCGGTGACGATGACGACCAGCCCGGCGCGCTCGGCGGGCTCGGTCGCCTCGGCGAGCGCCTTGCCGTAGTGGGACAGCGACCAGGACACGCTGACCCCCGGGGCGGGGTAGCCGTGCAGGATGGAGGCGAGGTCGCTGACCTCCTCCTGGTCGGCGGTGGACAGACGGGCCGGGATGCCGTCGGTGGTCCCCGGGGCGAGGATGTCGATGGCCACCCTGGCGTACCCGGCGACATTGCGCGGGCAGCGCCACACCTCGCTGAAGTGCCCGCCGCCCCAGTCCTCCTCCCCCGCCGGCGCGGCGCCGCACTCCAGCAGCGGAAGGTAGGAGACCAGGCACTCCAGCTCCTCTTCGAGGTCGCCCTCGTAGGGGTGCTCGTCGTGTGCGCAGGGGCGCTGGCGCAGCTCCCGGTCGGTGGCCCGCAGCGCGTCGAGCACGGTCGCCGCGGTGCCGTCGGAGGCGGGCTGCAGGCTGACGTAGTCGGCGGTCATCAGCAGCCCGAAGGTCCACAGCCAGGCGCGCTCGCCACCGGGGTCGGCGGCGAGCGCTCGGGCGCAGGCCAGCACCAGGTCCGTGTCGTGGTCCGCGTAGTACTCGGCGCGGATCTCGTCCCAGGCGGCGGCGAGCTCCGCTATCGGGGCGTCGGGGGTGGCGTTCATGCTGTCCACGACGCCCCGGGGCGGGGGTGCAGTTCCGTTCAGCGCGCCGTCTGTGTGTGGACGTACTCCACGAGGCGGGTCAGCGCGTCCGGGTCGGTGTCGGGCAGCACGCCGTGGCCGAGGTTGAAGATGTGGCCTTCGAGGCCGGCGGCGGCGTCGAGGACCTCGCGGGCCTTGGTCTCGACGGCCTCGCGGGGGGCGAAGAGGACGGCCGGGTCGATGTTGCCCTGGAGTGCCTTGCCGGGGCCGACGCGGCGGGCCGCCTCGTCCAGCGGGATCCGCCAGTCGACGCCGACGACGTCCGCGCCGGCCTCGCCCATCAGGCCGAGGAGTTCGCCGGTGCCGACGCCGAAGTGGATGCGCGGGACGCCGAGGCCCTCGACCGCCTTGAACACCTTGGCGGAGGCCGGCATCACGGAGCGGCGGTAGTCCGCGGGCGCGAGCGCGCCGACCCAGGAGTCGAAGAGCTGGACGGCGCTCACCCCGGCGTCGATCTGGACCTTGAGGAAGGCCGCGGTGATGTCGGCGAGGCGGTCCAGGAGGTCGGCCCACAGCTGCGGGTCGCCGTACATGAGGGCCTTGGTGTGCTCGTGGTTGCGGGACGGGCCGCCCTCCACGAGGTAGCTGGCGAGCGTGAAGGGCGCGCCGGCGAAGCCGATCAGCGGGGTGCTGCCCAGCTCGCGGACGAGCAGGCCGATGGCCTCGGTGACGTACGGGACGTCGCCGGGCTCCAGGGCGCGCAGCTGGTCCAGGTCGGCGCGGGTGCGGATCGGGTTCTCGACGACCGGGCCGACGCCGGGCTTGATGTCGAGGTCGATGCCGATGGCCTTGAGGGGGACGACGATGTCGCTGAAGTAGATGGCGGCGTCGACGCCGTGGCGGCGCACGGGCTGCAGCGTGATCTCGGTGACCAGCTCGGGCTGCATGCAGGAGTCGAGCATCGCGATGCCCTCGCGGACCTTGCGGTACTCGGGCAGTGAGCGGCCCGCCTGGCGCATGAACCACACGGGGGTGTGCGGCACCGGCTCACGCCGGCAGGCCTTCAGGAAGGCCGAGTCGTATGTACCGGTCTGCTGCTGGCCCGTGGGGCTCTCATTGGCGCTCACGCCCCAAATCTTCGCATGCGCCCGAGGGGGCCTCCGAATGGGCGACGCGCGTACCGGGTGTCCTCCGCGTATGCGGGCCCGGTTCCGCCTAATCTTCCGGGCATGGCTGCGGCTCATGAACACCTCGCGGACAGCGCGGACGAGGCCCCGATCCCCTTCCGTCAGGCGGTCGAGGCGCTTCGCGCGGCACGACTGCGGCCGGAGATCGAGATCGACCCGACCCCCGCGCCGAAACGGCTCGCTCCGTACGCGTACGCGCTGGAGGCGGCGGTCGTCGATCACGGCTCGGGGCCGGGCGGCGAGGACAAGGATCTGGCGGACGGACGGCTGGTGCTGCTGCACAACCCGGCCGGGGACGACAGCTGGCACGGCGCCTTCCGGGTGGTGACGCTGGCGCGGGCGGAGCTGGAGCCGGAGATGGGCGCCGATCCGCTGCTGCCGGAGGTGTCCTGGTCGTGGCTGACGGGTGCGCTGGATGCGCGCGGGGTGCGGTACGCCGCGCCGAGCGGCACGGTGACCCGGGCCGGGTCGTACTACTTCGGCGGGCTCGCCGCGCGCGAGCCGGCGACCCAGATCGAGATCCGGGCGTCCTGGACACCGGCCGAGGGCCCCGGCGGGGTGCCGGATCTGGCGGCGCATCTGGCGGCGTGGTGCGATCTGCTGTGCCAGGTCGCCGGGCTGCCGCCGGCCCCGCTCGACATGGCGCCGCGCGGCGGGGTCGTACCGCTGCCGCAGCGCCGCGGTCCGCAGCCGCGCTGAGCCGTACCGGCCGTGCGCGGCGCCGTCAACAGGGCGTCGCTCCTTGCCCGCGCTGATCACGTTCGCGCACGGCTCTGATCACCTCGGTGGGCACTCCATGTCCACACCTGATCGATCACCCATCCGATTTGCCCGAATTGCCCCTAACTAAATCGTGATCAAAGTCTAAAGTCCCGCCGGATTGCTGCCGAAGAGGTCAGTGACCCTTCAAACACGGATCATTCCGGCTCCCCCAAGCCGGCTTCCGTCCCCGCCACTCCCCCAGGAGGCCCGGTGTCTGTTCTCCTCGAGCAACCTTCGAGCCTGGTCGCCTACCGCCCGAACAAGCCGACGGCCATGGTCGTCGTGGCCGACCCTCGCGTCCGCTCCACCGTCACCCGCCACCTGTGGGCCCTTGGAGTACGTGATGTGATCGAGGCGTCGTCCATCGCGGAGGCCCGTCCCCGCGTCGGCAATCCGCGCGACATCTGCGTTGCCGACGTCCACCTTCCCGACGGCTCCGGCCTCACGCTGCTGTCCGAGACACGCGCGGCCGGCTGGCCCAACGGCCTCGCGCTCTCCGCGGCCGACGACATCGGCGCGGTACGCAACGCCCTGGCCGGCGGCGTCAAGGGCTATGTCGTCACCGGCACCCGAACCAACCTGGGCATTCCCGGCCGTCCCGGCACCTCTCCGATCGGCGCCAACGCGGCCCGTATGCAGCGCCGCCCGCCGGGCGCCCCCGGGCACCCCGGCGGCTACCGCGAGCTGTCGGGCCGTGAGGTCGAGGTGTTGCGGCTGGTGGCGGAGGGCCAGTCCAACAAGGCCATCGGCGTCTCGATGGGACTGTCGGCGCTGACCGTCAAGAGCCACCTCGCCCGGATCGCCCGCAAGCTGGGCACCGGTGACCGCGCCGGAATGGTGGCGGTCGCGCTGCGCACCGGCATCATCCACTGACCCCCTACACGACCGGCTCGCCCGTCGAGGGATCATTCCCTCGACGGGCGACGTGCATACACAGATACCCTTGACTGGTGACCGACGCCCAAAAGACCGCAGCAGACACGACACTGCGAGCACCCGGAGACTCGCCTCCGGATCCCCGACCGGCGCCGGTCCCTCTCCTGGAGCCCCGTGAGGGCATCCCCGCGGTGACCGCCACGCCAGAGGCGCTCGCCGAGGTCGTGGCCGCCTTCGCGGCCGGTACCGGACCGGTGGCCGTGGACGCCGAGCGGGCCTCGGGCTACCGCTACGGACAGCGCGCCTACCTCGTCCAGCTGCGCCGCGAGGGCGCCGGCAGCGTACTGATCGACCCGGTCGGCTGCCCCGACCTCACGGAACTGGGCGAGGCGATCGGCGACGCCGAGTGGGTGCTGCACGCCGCCACGCAGGATCTGCCGTGCCTGCGCGACATAGGGATGGTGCCCTCCCGGCTGTTCGACACGGAGCTGGCCGGACGGCTGGCCGGCTTCGCCCGCGTCGGCCTGGGCGCGATGGTGGAGAACGTCCTCGGCTACGCCCTGGAGAAGGGCCACTCCGCCGTCGACTGGTCCACCCGCCCGCTGCCCGAGCCCTGGCTGCGCTACGCCGCGCTCGACGTCGAGCTGCTGGTGGACCTGCGCGACGCGCTGGAGGAGGAGCTGACCCGGCAGGGGAAGCTGGAGTGGGCCCGGCAGGAGTTCGCGGCGATCGCCGCCGCTCCCCCGCCGCCGCCCCGCAAGGACCCCTGGCGCCGCACGTCCGGTATGCACAAGGTCCGCAGGCGCCGCCAGATGGCGGTCGTACGGGAGCTGTGGACGGCCCGTGACCAGGTCGCCCAGCGGCGCGACGTCTCGCCGGGCAAGGTGCTCAGTGACGCCGCGATCGTGGAGGCGGCGCTGCATCTGCCGGCGAACAGCCACGCGATGGCGGCGCTGTCCGGCTTCGGCCACCGCATGGGCCGCCGACAGCTGGAGCAGTGGCAGGCCGCGGTCGACCGCGCCCGTGCGCTCCCCGAGAACGAGCTGCCGCAGCCCGGCCAGCCGCTCAACGGCCCGCCGCCGCCCCGCGCCTGGGCCGACAAGGACCCGGTCGCGGCGGCCCGCCTGACGGCCGCCCGTGCCGCGGTCACCGCGCTCGCCGAGCGCCTGAACCTCCCGCAGGAGAACCTGATCACCCCGGACACGGTGCGCCGCCTGTGCTGGGAGCCGCCGGCCGAGCCGACCCTGGAGTCGGTCGGCGCGGTCCTCGAAGGCCACGGCGCCCGCCCCTGGCAGATCGAACAGGTCGCCCCGCTCCTGACCGAGGCGCTCCTGGCGGACCCGGACGCCGGCTGACGTCCCGGGCGGTCCCCGCGCGCGGGGACCGCCGGCGGGCGGCCGTCAGTCGGTGTCGGCGTGCTCCCGCAGAACCTTGCGGTCGGTCGCGTCGATGTCGTACGCGGTCTTGTTCCAGTCGTTGGTCGTCACCACGTCGACGGACCAGTTCACCGTGCCGCTGTCGGAACCGTCGAGCTCGATGGAGCTGACGGTGCCCTTCGTCTTGGCGGTGGCCGTCTGTGCGGCCTGCTGCGCCGTGACGGTGGCCTTGCCGAGCCGGGCGGCGAGCGCGCGCCTGTCGTCCGCGTCCTGACCCGTCTCGGCCTGCGGCTGACCCGCCTTGCCGGAGACCGCGTCGACGCGGACGCGGTGGACGGCACCGTCGGAGGCGGCCACCTCCGTGTCCCAGGTGGGGCCGCCGCTGGAGCCCTCGAGTTCGGCGGAGACCGGCTTCGAGGCGGGGACGGCCGCGACCGCGGCACGCAGCGCCTGGTCGTAGTCCACCTTGGCCGTCGGGATGAGGGCCTTGCGCTCGGACTGGTCCTCAGTGAGCCCGCCCGTCGGGGAGGCGGTCCGCGTGGGCTGCGCCGCCGCGGGAGAGGCGGCGGCCGCGCTGCCGCGCCGGCTCGTGTCGTCGTTCGCGCAGCCCGACAGCAGCGCACCCGCGGCGGCCGCGGCGCAGACCAGCCCGACCGCTCGGGGGCCCGGCGCCCGGCCGCCCCGTGTCACCTCAGCACTCCGTTTCCTGTCCATGCGGGCACCTTAAGTTCGCGATGATGGGAAATGCGCCAGTACGCATGGCATTCGGACGTTTTCTCTCACCCGGGCGCGTGGGCCGCCCCCGCCTCCGGCCGGTCGTCCGCCCCTCCATCCGGTGTGACCTTCACCGCTCCGGGCGGTGGGGGTGTGCAGCTTGGTTACCCGTAAGTAGCATGTCGGTGTGAGCGTCCCTGGGGGCGCCCCGCAGCAGTGCCACCCCGCACCTGGAGGAGAGCCAACGTGCCTCGTACCGCTAGGGACGTCGTCTTCGTCGACGGCGTCCGCACCCCGTTCGGCAAGGCGGGCCCGAAGGGCATCTACCACGAGACCCGCGCCGACGATCTCGTCGTGAAGGCCATCCGGGAGCTGCTGCGCCGCAACCCGGCCCTGGACCCCGCGAAGATCGACGAAGTTGCCATCGCCGCCACCACGCAGATCGGCGACCAGGGCCTGACCATCGGCCGCACCGCCGGCATCCTCGCGGGCCTCCCGCAGTCCGTGCCCGGCTACTCCATCGACCGTATGTGCGCCGGTGCGCTGACGGCCGTCACGACCACCGCCGGCTCCATCGCCTTCGGCGCGTACGACGCCGTCATCGCCGGCGGCGTCGAGCACATGGGGCGCCACCCCATGGGCGAGGGTGTCGACCCCAACCCGCGGTTCGTCAGCGAGAAGCTCGTCGACGAGTCCGCCCTGTTCATGGGCATGACCGCGGAGAACCTCCACGACCGCTACCCGCACATCACCAAGCAGCGCGCCGACGAGTACGCCGTGCGCTCGCAGGAGAAGGCGGCGAAGGCGTACGCCAACGGGAAGATCCAGCAGGACCTGGTCCCGATCTCGGTGCGCAACACCAACGCCGAGGTCGGCGAGACCGGTTGGGGCCTGGTGACCGCCGACGAGCCGATGCGCCCGGGGACCACCCTGGAGAACCTCGCCGGCCTGAAGACGCCGTTCCGTACGCACGGCCGCGTCACCGCCGGTAACGCCGCCGGTCTCAACGACGGTGCCACCGCCTCGATCATCGCCTCCGAGGACTTCGCCCGGGAGAACGACCTCCCGGTCAAGATGCGCCTGGTCTCCTACGCCTTCGCGGGCGTGGAGCCGGAGGTCATGGGCTACGGCCCGATTCCGGCGACGGAGAAGGCCCTCGCCAAGGCGGGCCTGTCCATCGAGGACATCAACCTCTTCGAGATCAACGAGGCGTTCGCCGTGCAGGTGCTCGCCTTCCTCGACCACTACGGCATCGCCGACGACGACGCGCGCGTCAACCAGTACGGCGGCGCCATCGCCTTCGGTCACCCGCTGGCCTCCTCCGGCGTCCGGCTGATGACGCAGCTGGCCCGCCAGTTCGAGGAGCAGCCGCAGGTCCGCTACGGCCTGACCACCATGTGCGTCGGCTTCGGCATGGGCGCGACGGTCATCTGGGAGAACCCGAACCACAAGGACGCCGGAGGCAGCAAGTGAGCACCACCACCACCGCCGAGCTGCTGAAGGGCGCGGCCGAGCTGTTCCCCGACGAGGTCGTCACGTCCGCGCACGTACGCCACCTCGACCTGCCGTTCGGCGCCGGGCGCTTCGCGCTCATCACGCTGGACAACGGCTTCGACCACACCAAGCCGACCACCTTCGGACCCGGCTCGCTGGCGAAGCTCAACGCCGCGCTCGACCAGGTCGAGAAGGAGGCCGCGGACGGCGACATCGTCGGTGTCGGCATCACCGGCAAGCCGTTCATCTTCGCCGTCGGCGCCGACCTCAAGGGCGTCGAGCTGCTGACGAAGCACGAGGACGCGCTGGCCATCGGCAAGGGCGGCCACGAGGTCTTCAAGCGGCTGTCCGCGCTGGCCGTACCGACCTTCGCGTACTACAACGGTGCCGCCATGGGCGGTGGCGTCGAGGTCGGTCTGCACTGCTCGTACCGCACCGTCTCCAAGGCCCTGCCGGCCTTCTCCCTGCCCGAGGTCTTCCTGGGTCTCGTCCCGGGCTGGGGCGGCTGCACGCTGCTGCCGAACCTGATCGGCGCCGACAAGGCCGTCTCGGTCATCATCGAGAACTCGCTCAACCAGAACAAGCAGCTCAAGGGCCAGCAGGTCTTCGACCTCGGTATCGCCGACGCGATCTTCGAGGGTGCGGACTTCCTGGAGCAGTCGCTGATCTGGACCGCGAACGTCCTCAAGGGCGAGGTGTCGGTCGAGCGCGCCGAGATCGACCGCGGTGCGGCCTGGGACCAGGCAGTCGAGCGCGGGAAGTTCATCGCGGACGGCAAGGTGCACGGCGCCGCCCCGGCCGCCTACCGTGCGCTGGACATCATCGCCGAGGCCAAGAACGGTGACCTGCAGGCCGGGTTCGACGCCGAGGACCGGGCGCTCGCCGACCTGTTCATGGGCGGCGAGCTCCGCGCCGGCATCTACTCGTTCAACCTGGTGCAGAAGCGCGCCAAGCGGCCCGTCGGCGCCCCGGACAAGAACCTGGCGCGTCCGGTCACCAAGGTCGGTGTCGTCGGCGCCGGTCTGATGGCCTCTCAGCTGGCGCTGCTCTTCCTGCGCCGCCTGGAGGTGCCGGTCGTGCTGACCGACATCGACCAGGAGCGGGTCGACAAGGGTGTGGGCTACGTCCACGCCGAGATCGACAAGCTGCTCGGCAAGGGCCGGATCAACCAGGACAAGGCCAACCGCCTCAAGGCCCTGGTGACCGGTGTGCTGGACAAGGCCGAGGGCTTCTCCGACGCGGACTTCGTCATCGAGGCCGTCTTCGAGGAGATCGGCGTCAAGCAGCAGGTGTTCGCGGAGGTCGAGGCCGTCGCCCCGGCGCACGCGATCTTCGCCACCAACACCTCCTCGCTCTCCGTGTCCGAGATGGCCTCGAAGCTCAAGCACCCCGAGCGGGTCGTGGGCTTCCACTTCTTCAACCCGGTCGCGGTCCTGCCGCTGCTGGAGATCGTGCGCGGGGAGAAGACCGACGACGCCTCGCTGGCCACGGCCTTCGGTGTCGCCAAGAAGCTGAAGAAGACCGCGGTGCTGGTCCAGGACGCCCCGGCGTTCGTCGTGAACCGCATCCTGACCCGCTTCATGGGCGAGATCCAGAACGTCATCGACGAGGGCACCCCGATCGAGGTGGCGGAGAAGGCGGTGGAGCCGCTGGGCCTGCCGATGTCTCCCCTCGTGCTGCTGGAGCTGGTCGGCCCGGCGATCGGGCTGCACGTCTCCGAGACGCTCAACGGCGCCTTCCCGGACCGCTTCAAGGTCTCCCCCAACCTCAAGGCGGTCGTCGAGGCCGGCAAGCGCGGCTTCTACGTCTACGACTCCGGCAAGCCGGAGCTGGACCCCGAGGTCGCCGCGCTGCTCCAGCAGGGCGACTCGGTGCTGACGGCGGACCAGGTCCGCGACCGCGTCCTGGACGCCGTCGCGCAGGAGATCGGCCTGATGCTGGACGAGGGCGTGGTCGCCGAGGCGCAGGACATCGACCTGTGCCTGATCACCGGCGCCGGCTGGCCCTTCCACCTGGGCGGCATCACGCCGTACCTGGACCGCGAGGGCGTCTCCGAGCGGGTGACCGGCAAGAAGTTCCTGGCGCCGGGTGTCGCGAGCGTGCCCGCGTAACCGGCTGAGGCAGATCTGCGGGCCGGCTCCTGAGGGAGCCGGCCCGCACTGCGTTGTGGGCTCGCTCAGCGGCCCGGCGAGGGGACGAGCACCCGCTCCCGCCCCAGGCCCTTACCGCTCGAATCGGCGTTGACCGCGAGCTTCCCGTCGGGCCACCGCGCCACGACATCGTCCGCCCGCCCGGCGGCCCCGCCGCCACCGCCGAGGGCCCCGACGGTCACCACGGCGGCGTTGCGCCAGGCGGACTTCGGCTTCCTGAGCTGCCGCTCCGTCGTCAGCTTCCGGCCCGCCGCGTCCTCGTAGACCGAGACCTCACCGTCCACCCAGCGGACGAGCAGGTCCTGCCCGCCCGCCGAGCCGCTGAAGTCGCCGGCGGCGATGTCGCGGGCGTAGGTCCAGGTCTTGCCGGCGGGGAGGAGCTTCTGCTCGGCGTGCAGCCCGTTGCCGTCGACGTTGGTGTAGACGCTGACATGGCCGTCGGACCAGCGGACCAGGAGGTCGTCGGCGCGCGCGTTGCCGCCCCCGAAGCGGCCCGCCGCGATGCCGTGCGCACGGGTCCAGAAACTGCCGCGCGGACGCAGCCGGATCTCGTTCCGCAGCTTCGTGGTCTCGTCCACGTCCTTGTAGAGCGTCACCTCGCCGTCCGACCACCGGACGACGAGGTCGCTCGTCCCCGTACCGGTGAAGTCGCCCCGCGGTCATGAACGACGCGTG